>DASYRS010000251.1:0-3791 GCA_036004205.1 Dongiaceae bacterium | reverse complement strand
GATGGCGACATCGCCGATATCGGCGACGCTCAGGGAATCGAATGGCGCCGCGCGGGTCGCCATGTTGTAGGGGCGGATGAGGCAGCTCTCGGCCCGGATCTGCCGCGGCCCGAACCTGGCGCCGGAGCGGTTGGAGGTGCCGATGTCGAACGGCACGCCGACGAAGGCGGCATCCAGCCCCTTGGCCGAGGGCACAGCCGGCAGCCGCATCATGGTCGCGGGGCCGCCGAAGCGCGGCATCTTGTTGCCGCCCAGCGGCTGGTGAAAGGTCTTTTCCATGGCATGCCTCCACTCAATTTGTGTTCATCATACCCCAACTATCGGCGCGCGATAGCGGTTGCAATGGCCGCAATGGACCCATGTTCGTCCCTATGCCGGGGGCTGCTTGACCGCAAGGATAAGGTCTTGCAGTGTGCCGCGCGTCAGGAGCCTTGAGGACTTGCATTCATGAGATTTTCGCCCTTGGTCGACCGGATCGGCGGGGAAGGGGTCGCCGCGTGGGAGATCCATTATCGCGCGGTCAAGGACCAGCGCGCCGGCCGAGATGTCATCATCCTGTCGGTCGGCGACCCGGATTTCGACACGCCCGCCGCGATCACCGACGCCACCATCGCGGCGATGCGCGCCGGGGAAACGCATTACAGCGACCTGCTGGGCCTTGAGGAACTGCGTGCCGTGATCGCGCGGCGGTTCCAGGCGAAGACCGGGCAGGCGACCACCTTTGACAACGTTGCCGTGATGTCGGGCGCGCAATGCGGGCTTTTCGCCTCGGCCCTGTGCCTGCTGGCGCCGGGCGACGAAGTGATCGTGCCGGAGCCGATGTATGTGACCTACGAAGCGACCTTGCAGGCGCCGGGGGCCAAGATCGTGTCCGTGCCGCAGCGTGCGGAGAACGACTTTCACCTGGATGCGGAGGAAGTGGCGCGCGCGATCACGCCGCGCACCCGCGCGATCTATTTCGCGACGCCCTGCAACCCGACCGGCGCGATGATGACGCGCGCAGCGCTCGAGCGCATCGCGCAGCTCGCGATCAGGCACGATCTCTGGGTCGTATCGGATGAGGTCTATGCCACTCTGACCTTTGGCAAGGAGCATGTCAGCATCGCTGGTCTGCCGGGCATGGCGGATCGCACCGTGACGGTCAGCAGCCTTTCCAAATCGCACGCCATGACCGGCTGGCGCATGGGTTGGATCGTCGGACCGAAGGTGCTGATCGACCACGTACATAATCTCAGCATGGCGATGCTCTATGGCCTGCCGACCTTCCTGCAGCGTGGCGCCGTCGTCGCGCTGGAGCAGGACCTGGCCGAGGTCGAGATCATGCGCAGGACCTATCAGCGGCGGCGCGACGCTGCCGTGGCGCGGCTGAACCGGGTGGCCGGCCTCAAATGCCATTTGCCGGATGCCGGCATGTTCATGATGCTGGACGTGCGCGGCACCGGCCTTGGCTCCGGCGATTTCGCCGAAAAGCTCTACGACGCGACCGGCGTCGCCGTGCTGGACGCCACCGCGTTCGGCAGAAGCGCGGCGGGCCATGTGCGCGTCTCCTTCGTCGCCGACGACAAAAGCTTGGAAGAGGCGTGCCGCCGCATTTCCGCCTTCGTGCGCGATCTGCCCGGCCTGCCTGCGTAAAGGGAACAATCATGCTGACTGGGCTCAACGAATATGACCGGTTGCGGCGCGTGGCGATGCGCCGGCCGGCCGACGCCATGATCGACCAGGCGACGGTGGATCGCGAATGGCGCGACCTCAACTACCACACCGCGCCCGATTTCCGCCGCGCGGTGGCGGAGCACGCGGCCTTCGCCGGTATCATCGCGAGCGTGGGGGCGGAGATCGTGTATCTGCCGCCCGACGATGCGCTAACCATGGACAGCCTCTATGTGCGCGACGCGGCCATGATCTGCCCGCGCGGCGTCATCCTCTGCAACATGGGCAAGCCCGCGCGCAAGGGCGAGCCGGCGATCCACGGTCGCGCCTTCGAGCAGGCCGGCATTCCCGTGATCGGCAAGATCACCGGCGAGGGGCAGGTGGAGGGCGGCGACTTGATCTGGCTCGACGAGAAGACCGTCGCGATCGGCCGCACCTATCGCACCAACGCCGAGGGCATCCGCCAGTTCAAGGATATCGTCGGACCCGGCGTGCATGTCGAGGTCGCGGTGATGCCGCACTACAAGGGGCCGAGCGACGTGTTCCATTTGATGTCGGTGATCTCACCCCTCGACCGCGACCTGCAGCTGATCTATTCGCCGCTGATGCCGATTCCGTTCCGCGAATGGCTGGTGAAGAAGGGCATGCAGCTGGTCGAAGTCCCGGACGAGGAGTTCGCCGGCATGGGCTGCAACGTCCTCACCATCGCGCCACGCGAAGTGGT
Source organism: Dongiaceae bacterium (assembly GCA_036004205.1). Taxonomy (GTDB): domain Bacteria; phylum Pseudomonadota; class Alphaproteobacteria; order Dongiales; family Dongiaceae; genus Dongia_A. The sequence continues at coordinate 1,417 of DASYRS010000251.1, read as the reverse complement.
GATGGTGAAAGGCAATCCCGAAACCAGGCGCCGCCTGGAATCGGCCGGCTGCAAGGTGCACGTGATCGACGCCGACGCGATCTCGGTGCCGGGCGAGGGCGGGCCGACCTGCCTAACGCGGCCGTTGATGCGGGTTTAGGCATAGCCCAGATTATACAGATAGCATTGGTGAACGTAGCGCCGCAGATCGTGCAGGTGCGTTCCCCAATGCTGTCGGTAAGTGAGTTGAAAGTACCAAGTGGCTTCACCTTGGCGATCCCGGTCCCATAACCACACGATCGGTTCCAGGTCCAAGGCAATGTCGGCCAAATCGTCTATGGCGTCACCCATCATGACTTCGGCTTCGGGGTCGGGCGTCGGTGTGACCACAGCGTAGTACCCGAATTTTGGGAACGCTTGACGGACCCGTTCGCACATAGCCTCGTAATCATGATGATCGGGTGGATCTTCTCCGTCGGCAAATGGCGTCTCCGCTGCCGCGGCATAGGCGCTGGAGAGCCGGTCCAGCGCAGTGCCAAGCGCTCGCAGCCGCGCAATCTCATCATCTGGCGGCGAGTCAATCACGGCGAAATAAGCGCGGATTGCCTCGATCATGGCTTCAGCCCGCCCTGAACGCCGCGTACATCCGCTCCAACCTCCCGCGATAATCGGCGGTGTAGGCCGGATAGTCGAAGTCGAGCTCGGAATGGATCTCCTGCACCATGCTCCACATGGTCTCGCGCAGCAGGGAGGCGCATTTCATGGCGCGGTAGCTGCGCCAGAGCGCCGGCGTCAGCGGTTTTTCGAAATAATTTTCGAGCAGCCAGCGCTCATCGGGCTCTGACACCTCGTTGTTGGAGGCGAGGTTGGAGAGGTCGAACAAGGGCGAGTTGAAGCCGGCATAGTCCCAGTCGATCAGCCACAGCTTCTTGCCATCATCGAGGAAATTGCTGGGCAGCAGGTCGTTGTGGCCGAACACAATCTCGACCGGTCCGACGGCGCGCTCCAGCTCGTCCGCCATCTGCATCAAGGCAGGGAGGTCTTGCAGATGCCGGCTGTTGCCTTCCTTCAGCGTGTGGGCGTAGTCGCGCACGACGTGGAACACCCAGAAGATCAGCGCCGGTCCGCGCACATGCTTCGGCATCTCGCGATGGCAGATGCGGATGAGCGGCAGGATGCGCTCCAGCATGGCGCGCGGGCGCACATCGTCGGCGCTCAGGGTCTTGGCTTCGATGAAACGGAACACCAGGGCCCCCGGCGCCTGGTGAAGCAGTTCCGGCGACAGGCCGCACGCCGCGGCGGCGCGGCTGGCGGCGGATTCGTTGAACCGCATCACGCCGTGGATCGGGATATCCTCGCCCACACGCACGAAATAGCGCTGCCCCGCATCCTCGACCAGGAAGTTGGCGTTGGTGATGCCGCCCTTGATCGGCTTCGG
>DASYRS010000250.1:0-7080 GCA_036004205.1 Dongiaceae bacterium | reverse complement strand
CGATGCCAGTGACGTTGACGCGTTCCTTGAAGCTTTTGGCAACGGTGACGGCATCCTGGCCGGTCATCGCGTCGGCCACCAACAGGGTCTCGTGCGGCTTGGCGGCGGCGTGCACGTCCGCCACCTCGGCCATCAGCTCCTCATCGATGGCGAGGCGGCCGGCGGTGTCGAGCATCACCACGTCGAAGCCTTCGAGGCGGCCCATCTGGACCGCGCGCTTAGCGATCGCGACCGGGGTCTCGCCGATCACGATCGGCAGCGTCTTGACGCCGACCTGCTCGCCGAGGATCGCGAGCTGCTGCTGCGCGGCCGGGCGGCGCACGTCGAGCGAGGCCATCAGCACGCGCTTGCCCTTCTGCTCGAGCAGGCGCTTGGCGATCTTGGCGGTGCTGGTGGTCTTGCCCGAGCCTTGCAGGCCGACCATCAGGATCGGGACAGGCGCCGGCGCGTTGAGATCGAGGCCGGGCTCCACGCCGGGGCCGGCGGAGAGCGTCTTCACCAGCTCGTCATGGACGAGCTTCACCACCATCTGGCCGGGCGTCACCGACTTGACGACGGTCTCGCCGATTGCGCCTTCGCGCACCTTGGCGACGAAATCCTTGACCACCGGCAGCGCGACGTCGGCCTCGAGCAAGGCCACGCGCACTTCGCGCATCGCCTCTTCGACATCGGCTTCCGACAGCGCACCGCGCCGGGTCAGCCGGTCGAAAACGCCGCTCAGTCTCTCTTGCAGCTTCTCGAACATGTCGCTCGGTGGTCCCTTAAAACTCGCGCGCAAAACAAATTCACGCCCGTGCGCGAAACTCGCGGACGGACGGGGCCCCTCGGGGCCGGGGTTCAACAATGCCGTAAGGCGCGCGGAAACTAGGCGCTGGGCCGGTCGGTGTCAACCTCGCCGGCGGCTGGAACAATAGTGGAACTTAGCATAGCGGCGTCACAGTGTGACGGCCCGGTCCTCGAACGCCTTACCCCAGGCCAGCACACGATATTTCCTGAATTCCGGCCGGTAATAGGGATCGTTCTCGATCAGCCGGACCGCCTCGGACCGATCGGCCACGTCGAGCACCCATAATCCGCCGACGAACGGCTCGCCGGGCGCGGGCCGAAGGCCGCCGCCGATCAGGATCTTTTCTTTGTTGGCATCGAGATAGGCGAGGTGCTCGGCGCCGTGCTTGCGTCGGACATCGAGCATGCCTTCCCTGTCCTCGAAGATGACAACCCAGCGCGCCACCGTTAGGCCGCGTGGGTGATGGAGGGCGGCTTGGGTTGCGCGGCCGCCTGCTTGTGGACCGCGATGTCGCGGTGCAACTCTGCGATCTGGCGAGCTTTTTCGTCGTTCATGCGGGCGAGCGCGCGGACCCGCTTGCGGGCGCCGGCGCCGGACAGCCAGGCGCTGAACGCGCCCAGCAGCACGCCGAACAGCACGCACGCAATGATGATGGCAAACAAGGGCGCGGGCTTGGTGAAGGGCAGCGGCCAGAGGCTCACCTCCACCTCCTGCCGGTTCTGCACCACGAAGGTGACGACGACGAACGCCACCAGCAGGAACAGGACCCACTGCAACAATCGCAGGATGGCGCGCATGATCGATGCTCCGCGAAAAAACTTTTGGCGTTCAATCTATTGCGGCTGACACCGCAGCCAGTCCATTGCGGCCTACGCCGCTGGCAGTCTATTGCGCCGAAACGCCCGGCGCAAAGCATCGCTGCGCCGCGGCCCGCCAACCACGCTTGCGGATGATAGCGGGCCCTAGGGTTCCTTGCCGGCGCCCGGTGCGCTGGATGTCTTGACCGGCTCGGCCTCCGCGCGGCCGTTCAGCCGGTCGCGCAACTCCTTGCCAGTCTTGAAGAACGGCACGACTTTCTGTTCCACCGCGACGGTCTCGCCGGTGCGCGGGTTGCGCCCGCGCCGGGCGTCCCGGAACTTCACGGAAAAGGCGCCGAAGCCGCGCAGTTCGACGCGCTCGCGCTTCGCCAGCGCGTCGGTGATCTCTTCAAAAATCGTGGTGACGATCCGCTCGACATCGCGATGATACAAATGGGGGTTAAGCTCCCCGATGCGCAGTATCAGCTCCGATTTGGTCATCTTGTTTTCCCCCCGCCCCGACGCGCAAATCATCCGGGCGCCTGGGCGGCCCCTATGAAGAAGGCGCCCATCCCGCGCCTCGCCCCCAAGCCTGCCAATCAACCGGGCGGGCGTCAAGGGTAAGTCGCTCATTTATATGAGTTTTTTGCAGCCAAGTTCAGGCGGAAAACAGCCTCTGGCGGCGGCGCGAGGTAGCGGAAAGGGCCGAAAAGCAAGGGCCGGCGGGTTTTTTGGCCCGCCGGCCCCGATTTCAGCCACGCCTGGAAACTGGTCGGTTTTCCTAGGCCTCGTCGTCGTCCTTCTTGCCCTTTTTGGCCTTGCTGAGGGCCGCGCCCAGGATGTCCCCCAGGCTGGCGCCCGAGTCGGACGAGCCGAACTCGGCCATCGCCTGCTTGTCCTCTTCGACCTCACGGGCCTTGATCGACAGGGTGAGCCGGCGGCCCTTCGGGTCGACCTGGATGATCTTGGCATCGACCTTCTCGCCGACCGCGAAGCGGTCCGGGCGCTGCTCGGAACGCTCGCGCGACAGGTCCGCCTTCTTGATGAAGCCGGAAAGGCCGTCCTGGACCGCCACCTCGATCCCGCCATCGACCACGGCGGTGACAGTGCAGGTCACGACCGAGCCCTTCTTCAGGGTGTTGGCGACCTCGGTGAAGGTATCCTTCTGGAGCTGCTTGATGCCGAGGGAGATACGCTCCTTCTCCACATCGACGTCGAGCACCTTCACCTTCACGCTGTCGCCCTTCTTGAAGGACTGCACCGCTTCCTCGCCCGGCTTGTCCCACGAGAGATCGGAGAGATGGACCATGCCATCGATCTCGCCAGGGAGACCGACGAAGAGTCCGAACTCGGTGATGTTCTTCACATCGCCCTGCAGCTCAGTGCCGACCGGATACTTGTCGACGAAGCTGGTCCACGGATTGTCGAGGCACTGCTTGAGGCCGAGCGAAATACGGCGCTTCACCGGATCGACATCCAGCACCATCACTTCGACTTCCTGCGAGGTCGAGACGATCTTGCCGGGATGCACGTTCTTCTTGGTCCAGCTCATCTCGGAGACATGGACCAGGCCTTCGATGCCCGGCTCCAGCTCCACGAAGGCGCCGTAATCGGTGATGTTGGTGACGCGGCCGGTGAACTTGGTGCCGACCGGATACTTCTCCGCGACGCCCTCCCACGGATCGGCCTCGAGCTGCTTCATGCCGAGGCTGATGCGCTGGGTCTCCGGATTGAAGCGGATAACCTGGACCTTCACGGTCTGGCCGATCGACAAGGCTTCGCTCGGATGATTGATGCGGCGCCACGCGATATCGGTGACGTGCAGCAGGCCATCGACGCCGCCGAGATCCACGAACGCGCCGTAATCGGTGATGTTCTTCACCACGCCCGTCAGGACCTGGCCTTCCTTGAGGTTGGCGACCAGCTCGTTGCGGGCTTCGGCGCGGCTCTCTTCGAGCACGGCGCGGCGCGAGACCACGATGTTGCCCCGCGCGCGGTCCATCTTCAGGATCTGGAACGGCTGCGGCGTGCCCATCAGCGGGCCGACGTCGCGCACCGGGCGGATGTCAACCTGGCTGCCGGGCAGGAACGCGACGGCGCCGTTGAGATCGACGGTGAAGCCACCCTTCACGCGGCCGAAGATCACGCCGGTGACGCGCTGATTGTCCTTGAACTGACGCTCGAGCTGGGTCCAGGATTCCTCGCGGCGGGCCTTTTCGCGCGAAAGCAGAGCTTCGCCATGCTTGTCTTCCATGCGCTCGAGATAGACTTCGACGATGTCGCCGACCTTGATCTCGTGCTTCTGTCCCGGCGCGGCGAATTCCTTGAGCGCGACGCGCCCTTCGGACTTCAAGCCGACATCGACCAGGACGAATTCATTTTCGATTCCGACAACGGTGCCCTTGAGCACGCTGCCTTCGAGGCCCGCGCTGGCGCCGAGGGTTTCCTCGAGCAGCGCCGCAAAAGATTCGCTGGTTGGTTTTTCCTTCAAGGCTGACTTAGCCATACTCGTTTAGTCCTTTCGTTGCTATTCCGGCCGACCGGTTGTGTCCGGCGGTCTTGGTAGCTGGGTTGCACAAATGGATTCAGCGGTGCGTGCGTTACGCCTTCATCTTCGCAGCGATGAAAGCCAGTGCGCGTTCGAACACCTGATCGGCCGTGAGGTCGGAGGTGTCGATGATCAGCGCGTCTGTCGCCGGCTTGGTCGGCGAAATGGAGCGGCCCTGATCGCGGGCATCCCGCTCCTGCATGTCCTGCAAAACCCGCGCGTATATAGCCGTCTCCCCGCGCCCTTGCAACTCTTTGACCCGCCGTTCCGCACGTGCTTCCAGGCTGGCGGTGATGAATAATTTGGCATCGGCGCCGGGGCAGACCACGGTGCCGATATCGCGGCCGTCCAGGACCGCGCCGCCACTATCCCTTGCGGCATTCCGAGCAAAGTCACGCTGCCAGTTGAGGATGGCCGCCCGGACCGCGGGGATAGCCGCGACCTTGGAGGCGGCGCTGCTGGTCGCCTCCGCCCGGAGGGCGGGATCGGTCAGGATTTCGGCCTTCAGCCCCTTGGCGGCCGCCGTCGCCACCGTTTCGTCCGCCGGATCAAGGCCTTGGCGCAGGACAGCGAGGCCGACCCCGCGATAGAGCGCGCCGGTATCCAGGAAATCGAAGCTGAAATGAGCGGCCAGGCGGCGGGCCAAAGTACCCTTTCCGGCCGCCGATGGACCGTCGACCGTGACGACAAAACCACGCTTTTTCGCGCCAGAAGCGCTCATCGGTTGGTCTTGGAAATCATGCCGCCAAGGCCGTTCATCAGGTCGAGGAAACCGGGGAACGAGGTTCCGATCGCCTCGGCATCGTCGATCTCGACCGGCTTCTTGGCGGCCATGCCGAGCACCAGGAACGACATGCCGATGCGGTGATCGAGCTTCACCGGGATGCGCACGCCGCCGGCCGGCGCCTTGCCGCCGGTGACGGCGAGGCTGTCCTTGCCCTCGGCGACCTTGACACCGCACGCGGCCAGGCCCTGCGCCATCGCGGCGAGGCGATCGCTTTCCTTCACGCGCAATTCGGCGAGCCCTTCCATCTTCGTCTCGCCTTCCGCGAAGGCGGCGACCACCGACAGGATCGGATATTCATCGATCATCGAGGGCGCGCGCTCCGCCGGAACCGTCACGCCTTTCAGCGCGCCGTGACGCACGCGCAGATCGCCGACCGGCTCGCCCGCTTCCTCGCGGCGATTCTCGATCGTGATGTCGGCGCCCATCTCCAGCAGCGTTTCAATGAGCCCGATGCGATGCGGATTGAGACCGATGTTCGGCAACCGGATGTCGGAGCCCGGCACGATCAAAGCGGCCGCCATCGGGAACGCGGCCGAGGACGGATCGCCCGGCACCACGATCCTGCGCCCGAAGATTTCCGGCTGGCCGGTCAGCGAAACCGCGCGCCCTTCCGGCGTCTGCTCCACCGAGAGCGTGGCGCCGAAGCCTTTCAGCATCAGCTCGGTCTGATCGCGCGTCGGTTCCGGCTCGATCACCGTGGTGATGCCGGGTGTGTTCAACCCCGCCAGCAAGATCGCGGATTTCACCTGCGCCGAGGCGACCGGCAGCGTGTAGGTGATGGGCATGGGCTGGGCCGTGCCGATCACCGCGAGCGGCGGCCGGCCGCCGGCGCGTGCGACGATCCGCGCACCCATGCGCGAGAGCGGTTCCGACACCCGTGCCATCGGGCGCGAGCGCAAGGAGGAATCGCCGGTGAAGAACGTGACGAAATCGTACGGCGCGACCAGGCCCATCAGCAGGCGCGTGCCGGTGCCGGCATTGCCGAGATCGAGCACTTCCGGCGCCTCGCGCAGGCCGCCGATACCGCGACCGCGGGCGCGCCACACGCCGTCGCCGCCGCGCTCCGCCTCGCCGCCCAGAAGGCGCATGGCGGCGGCGGTGCGCAGCACGTCCTCCCCTTCCAGCAAGCCATGGATCTCGCTCTCGCCCACCGCGAGCGCGCCCAGCATCAGCGAGCGGTGCGAGATCGACTTGTCGCCCGGCACGCGCGCCGTCCCGGCCAAGGGCGTGGCGGTGCGGGACGCCAGGGGCTGCGGAACCGAGGGAGAACTGGAAGCGGTCACGGTGGCTGGACTTTCAAGCAGGATCGCGGGTGGCTTTAGCATCGCGGGTGCTTTTAGCAAAGGGGGCGGCATGCTGCGCCGATCCTTGGACAATGCTCGCCGTCACATTGGGCGGACAGGCCGGTTGACAGTGCGGGCTGAGCATGGCAATGGGGCCACGACTTCATGACAACGGCCGGCCGGTCGACGACCCGGGACCCCGGCTCCAAGGAGCGAGCGACGTGAGCAAACCGGAATGGGGCACCAAGCGCACCTGCCAGAGCTGTGGCGCGCATTTCTATGATCTGCGCAAGGACACCATCGTCTGCCCGAAATGCGGCGTGACCTACGATCCCGAGGCGGTGCTGAAATCCCGCCGCGGCCGCGTGGTGGAAAAGCTGACGCCGGTGAAGCCGGTGGAGCCCGTCGTGCCGGAGCCCGAGGAAGAGACGGAGGCCGAGGATATCGGCGCCGCCGAGGAGGAGGAGGTGATCGAGGATACCTCCGAGCTGGGCGAGGATGACGAGGATGTGTCCGAGGTCATCGAGGGCGTCGACGACGAGAAGGATCGTTAAGCCTTTCGCAGCCGGTTGGGGCGTACGTTCAGGGGCAATTATTCGCTTGAATTAAAGGGGGCCGCTGCTTAGCTTCTGCCCCGATTTCGGACCGCCTGCCCCGGACGGCGATCCCAAAAGGCTTCGGGCCCATAGCTCAGCTGGGAGAGCGCCACAATGGCATTGTGGAGGTCAGCGGTTCGATCCCGCTTGGGTCCACCAGATGAAAACCCCCGCAGCGAGCGATCGTGCGGGGGTATTGATTCGCATCCCACATTGCATTGCACCGTCGCCACAGAGCGCGCGCTGATGGCGATCGTGTCCGGATCCGTTCGATCGGTTCGG
>DASYRS010000249.1:0-27187 GCA_036004205.1 Dongiaceae bacterium | reverse complement strand
GAACAACAACGCGTCCACCAGCAGCGCCAGCGCGGCGGTGAGCGCGATCGCGCCGACTGCCGCGATCGGCAGCGACCAGCCGAAGGAGAACGGACCGAGTGGCGCAGCCAGCGTGGCCGATAGAGCTCCGAGGGCGCCGCTGACGGCGAGCGCGAAGTAAGCTCCCCAGGAGATGAATTCGCCATGGGCGAAATTAGCGAACCGCAAGATCGAATAGGTCAGCGTGATGCCGATCGCACCCAGCCCGATCATCGAGCCGCTGATGAGGCCATCCATCAAGGCCTGCGGATTCATCGGACCGCCGTGCGCTCGGGGGGACGCGCACCCAGATAGAGCTCCGCGACGATCGGATCATCTGCCAGGTCCGCCGCGATCCCTTGGTGGCGCACCAGTCCCTCGACCAGGATGATGGCGCGGTCCGCGATCGCGAGTGCTGCCCTGACGTTCTGCTCGACCAGGATGATGGTGACGCCGGCCGCGTTGATCGCCTTCAGCCGTGCGAAAACCTCGGTGACAATCCGGGGCGACAGGCCAGCGGACGGCTCGTCCAGAATCAGGATCGCCGGCTCGACCACCAATGCGCGGCCGACCGCCAGCATCTGGCGCTGCCCGCCGGAAAGCTGGCCAGCCCGGTTCGAGGGCCGCGACGCCAGGTCCGGGAACATTTCGTACATGGCCGCAATGCGCGCACGCCTCTTTTCGCGCGGCATGATGTCGGCGGCCAGCAGCAAATTCTCCTCGATCGTCAGGGACGCGAAGATGTTCTCCGTCTGCGGCACGAAGGCGAGGCCGTGCCGGATTTTCTCGTGCGCCGGCACCGCCGTGATATCGCGGCCGTCGAGGGAGATCGAACCCGAATGAACCTGCACCTGGCCGGCGATGGTCTTGACCAGCGTGGATTTGCCGGCGCCGTTCGGACCCAGCAGCACCACAAGCTCACCTGCCCGTACCGAAAGATCGATGCCGCAGACGATCGGCAGATCGCGCTCGTAGCCGGCGATCAGTGCCGTGGTCGAAAGGACCACGCGGCCGTCTGCGCTCACGCCGCGTCCCCGAGATAGGCGCTGACGACGGCGGGGTCGCGCGCGACGATGGCGGGCGGACCCTCGGCCAGCAGCTTGCCGGTCGCCATGACGATGACCCGTCCGCACAGCCGTGCCACCATCTGCATGTTGTGTTCGATCAGCAGGATGGTCTTGCCCTGCCTGTTCAGCGCGAGAATGCGGTCGATGATGAGTTCCAGCAGAGTCGGGTTCACCCCCGCGGCCGGCTCATCCAGGAGGATCGTTTCGGGGTCCGCCATCAGGATGCGCGCCAGCTCCAGCAGCTTGCGCTGCCCGCCCGACAGGATCCGCGCCGGCGCGCGCTCCAGCTTCGACAATGTGACGAAATCGAGCAGCGCGCGCGCCTTGTCGATCGCGGCCTTCTCCTCCGCGGCGACGCGGGCGGGGCTTAGAAAATTCATCCAGGCCCGCTCCCCCGCTTGGCGCTGCCCGCCGGTCAGCACGTTTTCGAGCACCGTCATTTCCGCGAACGGCCGGGGAATCTGGAAGGTGCGGCCGAGGCCGAGCGCGATGCGCGTCTCCGGCCCTTCCCTGGAAACATCGCGGCCGCCGATCGCGACCGTGCCGGCGCTGGGCTTCAGGCTCCCCGCGATCAGGTTGAAGAGCGTCGTCTTGCCCGCGCCGTTGGGTCCGATCAGCCCGACCAGCTCGCCGCGCTGCACATTCATCGACATGCCGTCGACCGCGGCCAACCCGCCGAACTTTTTCAACAGGTCGCGCGCCTCGATGGGCGGTTGCCCGCCGGATGGCTGCGCCGGCGCCAGCGAATTCTGGACGTTCCCCATCGGTCTCCACAACTTTGATCACCGATCTTTGATCAAAGTAATTGACACCCTATCGCATTGCAAATACAGAAATCGACAGATCGCGCGAGGTCGCACCAGTGAATGCCAGCAAGCACGTGCCGGGATTGGCGAATGGTCACCGCGATGTCGTCTCCGGGGACGGGGAGGCAAACCACCGTGGTGCCCTCATCCCGATCCGCCACGAGACCTTGCAGATACGGGTCTATGCCGAACTGCGGCGATCGCTGATCCATGGCGTATTCGATGCCGGCCAGATGCTGCGCATCCAGGATCTGGCGAAAACCTTGCAAACCAGCACCATGCCGGTGCGCGAAGCGCTCGCGCGGTTGGTCTCGGAGCAAGCGTTGGAAGCTTTGCCCAACCGGTCGGTGCGCGTTCCGCCGATTACGCGCGAACGGCTGGACGATCTGGCGCGGGCGCGCTGCCTGGTCGAGGGGCAGTTGACGGTGCTGGCCCTGCCCAACCTGGCGACGCCGGATTTCGCGAAGCTGAAAGAGCTCACCCGCGCCTGCGAAGCCGCCTTCCGCAGCGACGATGCCGACAAGGCGCACGCGACCTCCGAGCTCAACCACGCTTTCCATTTCTACATCTATGGCGCCGCGCGCTCCGCCGTGCTGACGCCGATCGTGGAAAGCCTGTGGCTGCAATCCGGCCCCTATGTCCGCCTCGCCGCCCGCATTCATGACGAGAGTCGCGATGCCCTGGCGGTCGATCATCATTGGGAACTGATCGAGGCGCTGGAGCGTGGCGACGAGTCCGGGGCGCGGAATGCGCTGACCAGCGACATCACGCGATCCTTCAATCTCGTGCGCCGCCGCCTCGGCGCGGACGGCACGATCGCAGGGAGCCTCGGCGATGGTTGAAACCCGCGACGACACATTCGCTCTGTACGACCTGCGCGTCGAAGTGGTTGCGCCCGAAGGAGGCGCGATCTATTGCGGCGCCAAGGTTGGGGACTATTTCGAGCTGCAAGGCGAGATGCTTCATCTGCCGCCGGGACAGGGTTTTTCGATCTATTCGCTGGCTGCCCTGCTGCCGCTGCTGCCGGCCAAGCAGCGACAGACCCACAAGAACGACTGGATGACGACGGACGCCGAGATCGCCTGCCCCGACCCCAACTGCTCCACCCGCTTCCGCATCACGCGAACGGGCCTGCGCCGCTTCCATCGTGCGGACGCCACCGCGGTCCCGCGCCAGGACGATTGAGGCCGCCGCGATGCAGACATTCCAACTGGCGCCGGACTATGAGATTTCGCGGGTCCTGCGCGGCGGCTGGCAGATGGCGCGCGGCCATGGCCAGGTGCGCAGCGACGATGCCATCGCCGACATGGTGGCCTTTGCCGATGCCGGCATCACCACCTTCGACTGCGCCGACATCTATACCGGCGTCGAGGAATTGATCGGACAGTTCCGGCAGCGCTATGGAAACCTGCGCGGCAGAGAAGCGCTGGCCCGTATCCGCGTCCATACGAAGTTCGTGCCGGACCTTCAACTCCTGCCGCGCATCGGAAAGTCCGATGTCGAGGCTGTCATCGATCAGTCCTTGCGCCGGCTCAAGACCAATTGCCTCGATCTGGTCCAGTTCCACTGGTGGGACTATCAGGTGCCGCGCTGGCTGGAGACCGCGCACTGGCTGGATGAGCTGCGCCAAGCTGGCAAGATCAGGAATCTGGGCGGCACCAATTTCGACACCGAGCATATGGTGGCGATGGTGGACAGCGGCGTGCCGCTCATCTCCATGCAGGTGCAATATTCGCTGCTCGACCGCCGCCCGGGCAAGACAATGATACCGGCGGCAGCCGGCCACGGCATCTCGCTGCTGTGCTACGGCACGGTGGCTGGTGGATTCCTCGGCGAAAGATGGCTTGGCGCAGCGGAACCGAGCGAGCCCGTCGAGAACCGCTCGCTGACGAAATACAAGCTGATCATCGACGAGTTCGGCGGCTGGGCGCTGTTCCAGTCCCTGTTGCAGGCGTTGCGCATGGTCGCCGACCGGCACGACAGCGACATCGCGACGGTAGCAAGCGCGGCCGTGCTGGGTCGGCCCGGGGTCGCCGGCGTCATCGTCGGCGCCCGCACCCGCTCGCATCTCAAGTCCAATCTGGCGATCTCCGACCTGCGGCTGACCGCCGAGGATCTTGCGTGGATCGACGCCGTTCTGGCTCGCGCGACGCCGTTGCCCGGCGATGTCTATGCGCTCGAGCGCGATCGCACCGGCCCCCACGGCTCGATCATGAAATACAACCTCAACAAAGGAGCGGCTTGACCGCCGCGCCACGCGGCTATTGCACGATCATAACAACCAACCATCGGCCGACAAGGGACTGAGGCCAAAACAGGAGGGAGGCTTATCATGAAGAAAATGCTGTTGGGTACGACATTGCTCGCCGCGATCTGCGCGGCCGGGCTGCAAGCGCAGGCGGCGGACTGCGACATCACCATCGGCATGGTGATGGAATTGACCGGTCCGGCCGGCGCCTATGGCCAGGCGGGAGCCAAGGCCGTCGAGATGGCGTTCCGCGACTTCAACGACGCCGGCGGCGTCGGCGGCTGCAAGCTGGTGACGGAGACGCGCGACAGCCAGAGCCAGGGCACGGTCGCCGTCGACCAGGCTACGCAGCTCGTCAACATCAAGAAGGTGCCGGTCATCATCGGCGGCATCATCTCGTCGGTCTCGATCCCGATCCTGACCTCCGTGACCGCGCCGGCCGGCGTGGTGCAGGTCTCGCCTGCCTCTTCCTCGCCGGCGCTGACGCAGCTCGGCCGGGAAGGCAAGACCAACGGCATCTTCTTCCGCACCATCACCTCCGACGCGCTGCAAGGCACGGCGGCCGCGAAATACGCGCTCGACCAGGGCCTGAAGAAGATCGCGATCATCCACGTGAACAACGATTTCGGCGTGAACATGGTGCGCGAATTCCGAGCCGCCTACGAGAAGCTTGGCGGCACCATCACCTCGGTCACGCCCTACAACGAGAAGCAGGCCAACTATTCGGCCGAAGCCAGTGCGGCCATGGCCGGCGAGCCCGAGGCGCTGTACCTCGTCAGCTATCCGGTCGATGGCGCGACCATCGCCCGCGCCTGGATCTCGGGTGGCGGCCCGCAGGTCTTCCTGCTCAATGACGGCATGAACTCGACCGACTTCATCACGGCCGTCGGCGCGCAATATCTCGAGAAGGCCTACGGCACCTCGTCCGGCACCAGCCCGACGGCATCGACCGAGTATTTCAACGCGAACTTCGAGGCCTTCTCCGGCGGCATCAAGCCGGACGCGCCGGCCGCGGATCGCTCCTACGATGCGGGCGCCATCGTGGCCCTGGCGGTGGCCAAGGCCGGAAAAGGCGATTCCGCGGCGATCAAGACCGCGATCCGCGAGATCGTCGCGGCCGACGGCACACCGATCCATGCCGGCAAGGACGAGTTCGCGAAAGCGCTTGCCTTGCTGAAAGACGGCAAGCCGATCAAGTATGAAGGCGTCATCGGGCCGGTGAGCTTCGATGAATATGGCGACATCACCGGGCCCTTCCGCCTGTGGCGCATCAAGTCCGGCGAAGTGACGACCGTCGGCGAGATGAGCACCGAGGACGTGACCAAGATCAAAAGCGAGCTGGGCAACTGACAATCCGCGTTCAGGGTGAGCCTCGGCGCAAGCCGGCGCTCACCCGCGCGGCGCGATGACCGCCGTCGCTTCGATCTCGACCAGGGCGGTGTCCTCGATCAGGCCGCTGACCACCACCATCGTCATGGCCGGGAAGTGCCGACCCATGACCCGGCGATAAGCCTCGCCCACCTCCCGCTGCTTGGCCAGATACTCCCTCTTGTCGATGACATACCAGGTGAGGCGCACGATATCCGTCGCCGCCCCGCCCGCCGCCTCTACCACGTCCACGATGTTCCGCAGCGCCTGCTCCATCTGGCCGATGAAGTCATGGTGCTCGAACACCTGGTGCTTGTTCCAGCCGATCTGTCCGCCGACATAGAGGCGCGGGCCGTCCACCAGCACGCCGTTGGCATAGCCTTTGGCCGGCTTCCAGCCGTCAGGCTGAATGATCTTGTGCATCGTCTGTCACCAGTTCGTTGAGTTCGCGCGCGATCCGCGTCCGGATGTCCGCCGGCCACGACTTCGATCCATTCGAGCCCTTACCCGTGAACACCAGGGTCGAAGTCAGGCTGATCTTCTTCTCCGCGCCGCAATGTGCCTCGATCGCGAGATCGACGCTCGACCGCCCGATCCGGGTAGGCCGGAGGCGGAACTCCAGGATGTCGCCAAGCTTGCTGGGGGCGTGGAACTCGATCTTGATGGCAACGGTCGGAACGGCGGCGGACGCGTGCAACGTTTCGAACGGTGCGCCGAGGCGTTGCGCAAACCATTCCTCGATGATGGAATTGATCATCTCGAAATAGCGCGGATAGAAGACGATCCCGGCCGGATCGCAATGCTGGAAATAGACCTTCTGCCTCAGGGTGAAAATGCCGGTCACAGCGTTGTCCTCATGTGACCTTTTCCCGCTTGCGGAACTGCGGCTGGTCCCAGGTCCGGTCGCGCAGGATCGCCGCCAGGATGTCGACGGCGCGCCGCACATCGCTTTCGTCGATGTAAAGCGGCGTGAAGCCGAAGCGCATATTGTCCGGCGCGCGGAAATCGCCGATCACGCCCGCCGCGATCAGCGCCTGCATAGCGGCATAGCCATGCTCGAACTGGAACGACACTTGCGAGCCGCGCAGCGCCGGGTCGCGCGGGCTGGTCAATGTCAAGCCCGGGCACTTGGCCTCGACCTCGCGAATGAAGATCTCGGTCAGCTCGATCGACCTCGCCCGCAGCGCATTCATATCGACCTCGTCCCAGATGTCGAGCGCGGCTTCCAGAATACTCATCTGCACAACAGGCGGCGTGCCGACGCGCATACGCTCGATGCTGCCTGCCGGGCGATAATCCGTGTCGAAGGCGAAGGGCGCCTCGTGGCCCAGCCAGCCGGACAATGCGGGCCGAGCCTTGTCGATATGATCCGGCCGGACATAGATGAAGGCTGGCGCACCCGGCCCGCCGCTCAGATACTTGTATGTGCAGCCGACCGCGAAGTCGGCTTTGCAGGCCGCGATCTCTATCGGCATCGCGCCGGCGGAATGCGCCAGATCCCAGATCACGAGAGCGCCCGCCGCCTGAGCCTTCGCCGTCAACCGTTTCATGTCGTGCATGCGGCCGGTGCGGTAATCGACATGGGTTAGCATCAGCACCGCGATACTCTCGTCGATCGCCTCCGTGACGGCTTCAGGCTCGACCGTCTTCAAAAGATGGCCTTGGCCAAGCGACCGCAGCAGCCCATCGGCGATATAGAGATCGCTGGGGAAATTGCCGGTGTCGGAGAGCACAATGCTGCGACGGGGCCGCATCTCCAGCGCGGAGGCGAGCGCCTGATAGACCTTGATGGAGAGGGTGTCGCCCATCACCACTGTGCCTGGCGCCGCGCCGATCAGCCGCGCGATGCGGTCGCCGACCCGCCGCGGCTGGTCCATCCAGCCGGCGAGATTCCAGGCCCGGATCAGCAGATTGCCCCATTCATCGCTGATCACCCGGTTGGCGCGCTCCGCCGCTGCCTTCGGCAAGGCACCAAGAGAATTGCCATCGAGATAGGTGATGCCCTCCGGCAAATGGAACCGGGCCTTGGTGGCGGTAAAATCGGTCAAGATTGCGCTCCCTGCTTCAGGCGAAAGCGCTGGATCTTGCCGGTCTGGGTTTTCGGCAGCGCATCGATGAAGACGATGGAGCGCGGATACTTGTAGGGTGCGATCGTCGCCTTCACATGGTCCTGCAGGCGCTTGACAGTTTCGTCCGAGCGCGCAATGCCCTGGGCCAGGACGACATGGGCTTGCACGATCTGGCCGCGCTCGTCGTCCGGCGCGCCGACGACCCCGCACTCGGCGACGTCGGGATGCGACAGCAACGCCGCCTCCACCTCGGGACCGGCGATGTTGTAGCCCGAGGAGATGATCATGTCGTCGCTGCGCGCGGCGAAATGGAAGTATCCGCTCTCGTCCTGCCAGAAACTGTCCCCCGTCAGGTTCCAGCCATCGCGCACATAGTTCTTCTGGCGATCGTCGGCGAGATAGCGGCAGCCGGTCGGGCCGCGCACCGCGAGCCGCCCGACCGTGCCTTGCGGCACGTCGTTCATCGCCTCATCGACGATCCGCGCCTGATAGCCGGTCACCGGCTTGCCGGTACAGGCGGGCCGGCAATCCGCGAACCGGTTGGTGATGAAGATGTGCAGCATCTCGGTCGCGCCGATGCCATCCAGCATCGGCTTGCCGGTCTTGGCCATCCACCCCTCGTAGATCGGTGCCGGCAGAGTCTCGCCCGCAGAAACCGCGGCGCGCAGCGAAGACAGGTCGGCACCCTTGTCCATCGCAGCCAGCATGGCGCGATAGGCGGTCGGCGCGGTGAAGCACACCGTCGCCTTATAGGTCTGGATGATATCGATCATGTTGGGGGGCGAAGCGTTCTCCAGCAGCGTCGCCGCCGCGCCGAACCGCAAGGGGAACACCGCCAATCCGCCAAGGCCGAAGGTGAAGGCCAAGGGCGGCGACCCGACGAACACATCGGCCGGCGTCACGTTCAAGACCTCCTTCGCATAGCCGTCGGCGATGATGAGGATGTCGCGGTGGAAATGCATCGTCGCTTTCGGCTCGCCGGTCGTGCCGGAGGTGAAGCCCAGCAACGCGACATCGTCCCGCCCGGTTTTCACGGCTTGGAACTTCACGGGCTTGTTGAGGGCGATCCGGTCGAGCTCGGCATCGTGATTGACCGTGCCGTCGAAGCCGATGATCTTTTTCAGGAACCGGCTGGACTTCGCGCAGGCGACCAGGTCATCCATCAGCCGTGTGTCGCACAGCGCCAAGGCGATCTCTGCCTTATCGACGATCTTGGAGAGTTCTCCGGGCCGCAGCATTGGCATGGTGTTGACGACCACCGCACCGGCCTTGGTCGCAGCCAGCCAGCAGGCCACCATCGCCGGATTGTTGGCCGAGCGGATCAGCACCCGGTTGCCCGGCTTCACGCCATAATCCTCGACCAGGGCGTGGGCGATCCTGCTGGTCCAGTCCGCCAGCTCCTTGTAGGTGCGGTGCCGGCCATTGCCGATCAGCGCCGTGTTGTCGCCGAACCCCTGCTCCACCATCCGGTCGGTTAGTTCGACCCCGGCATTGATGTATTCGGGATATTCGAACCCATCGAGCAGGAACTCCGGCCATTGACCTGGCGGCGGAAGATTGTCGCGCGTGAATGTGTCCAGGTGAGCGGATGGTCCCAGCATGTCAACCTCCCGCCGGCGCGTTGGCCAGCGTCTGTCTTGCGATGATCACGCGTTGAACGTCGGACGGGCCTTCATAGATGCGCAGCGCCCGGATCTCCCGATACAGGCGCTCGACAATGTGCCCGCTGCGCACGCCGTCGCCGCCATGGATCTGCACCGCCTTGTCGATCACGTCCTGGGCGCGATCGGTGGCGTAGAGCTTGGCCATCGCGGCCTCTCGGCTGATCCGCGCCGCGCCGGCATCCTTCAGCCAGGCGGCGCGATAGGTCAGCAACGCCGCGGCATCGACATCCAGCGCCATGTCCGCAAGATGCCCCTGCACCATCTGCAACTCGGACATCGGCGCACCGAACAGTTCCCGTGTCCGCACCCGGCTGACTGTCTCATCGAGCGCGCGTCGCGCAAAGCCGAGTGCGGCCGCCGCGACCGTGGAGCGGAAGACGTCGAGCACCGACATCGCGATGCGGAACCCCTCTCCCGGCTTGCCGATCATGGCCTCGGCCGGAACGCGGCAACTCTCGAAGGACAGGCGCGCGAGCGGGTGCGGCGCCATCACTTCGAGCCGTTCGGCGATCTTGAGACCCGGCGTGTCCGCCGGTACCAGGAACGCCGAGATGCCCTTCGCGCCCGGTGCCTCGCCGGTGCGCGCGAACACCGTATAGAGGTCGGCGATGCCGCCGTTGGAGATCCAGGTCTTTTCGCCGTCCAGCACATAGCCCGCACCATCGCGCCTTGCGGCCAAGTCCATGCTGGCGACGTCGGAGCCGGATTTCGGCTCGCTCAAGGCAAAGGCGGAGACCGCCTTGCCGGCGCGGGTCTTGGGCAGCCAAGCCTGCTTCTGCGCCATTGTTCCGAACAACGAGATCGCGCCGGTGCCAAGCCCCTGCATTGCGAAAGCGAAGTCCGCCAGGCCGTCGTGACGCGCCAAGGTCTCGCGCATGACGCAAAGACTGCGCACGTCGAGCTTCGAGCCGACGTCGGATGGATCGATCGCGGTTTGATCCAGCCAACCATCGCGGCCCAGCAAGGTGACGAGATGGCGGCAAGACGCATCGACGTCGCCATGGTCGAGGGCTGCGAGATTGCCGCTCGCCCAGTCGTCGAGCCACTTCGCCAATTCACGATGGCGATCTTCGAAAAACGGCCAGTCAAGAAAGGTCTTGTCCGCCATCAGTTGCCCTCGAAAGACGGTTTCTGCCTGGCGACGAAAGCCTCGTAGGCGCGGCCAAAATCCCCTGTCCGCATGCAGATCGCTTGCGCCTGCGCTTCGGCTTCGATTGCCTGCTCGATGCTCATGCTCCATTCCTGGACTAGCATGGTCTTGGTCATCATGTGCGCGAAGCCGGGCCCGTTCGCGAGCTGGCCGGCCAGAGCGAGCGCCTCATTCTCCAGTTCCGAGGCGGCGACGAGCCGGTTGAAGAAGCCCCAGCGCTCGCCCTCCGCCGCGCTCATGCTCCGGCCGGTATAGAGCAGCTCCGCCGCTCTGCCCTGCCCGATGATCCGCGGCAGGATCGCGCAAGCGCCCATGTCGCAGCCAGCAAGCCCGACGCGGGTGAAGAGGAACGCTGTCTTCGCCTCCGGTGTCGCGATCCGCAGGTCCGACGCCATGGCGATGATCGCGCCGGCGCCAACGCAGATGCCGTCAATCGCGGCGATGATCGGCTTACCGCAGCCGATCATCGCCTTCACCAGGTCGCCGGTCATGCGCGTGAATGCGAGAATGCCCGTCATGTCCTTCTGGAGCAGCGGCCCGATGATGTCGTGCACGTCGCCGCCGGAACAAAAGTTCCCGCCATTGGACCCGAACACCACCACCTTCACCTCGTCGACGTCGACCAGCGCGCGGAACCAGTCGCGCAATTCGGCGTAACTTTCGAACGTCAGCGGATTCTTGCGATCCGGCCGGTCGAGCGACAGGATTGCGACCCCATCCGTGATCCGGCACTTGAAGTGCTTCGGCCCGTTGCCCGTCTTGCGCGTCATTTGTCGATCGCCTTCCGTTGGTCCAGCCGCTTGCCGATATCGCCGAGCTGCGCGATCAGCATTTCCGCGTCGCTCGTCTCGACCGACCCGAGCATCTCGTTCACCCAGTCTTCGTGACCCCTGGCAAGTTCCAGGAAGTGCGTCTTGCCCTTTGCCGTCAGCCGCACGATCATGGCGCGGCGGTCGTCCTCGACCGGCACGCGCACGATCAGCCGGTCGGCGACCAGGCGATCGACGATGCCCGTCACGTTGCCGTTCGACACGCGCAGCACCCCGGAGAGCTCGCTCATGTTCAGCCCCTTCTCGGCGCGGTACAGCGCGGCGAGGACGTCGAACCGCGGCAGGGTGGTATCGAACTCCACCCGCAGCCGTTCCCTCAATTCCCGCTCAATCAGACGCGAGACCTTGAGGATCCGCAGCCAGACCCTCAGCCGCGCCTTCGAAGCGGCCGACGCCGCATCCAAGCCGCTGGCCGCGCCCTTTCTTGAATTGGTCGAAACGACGCTCATACTTCACCGCCAGAGACTGAGATCGCCTGACCCGTGATGGAGGCCGCTCGCTTGCCACATAGCCACAGCACCAGCTCGGCAATCTCCTCAGGTTGAATGAACCGGCCCTGCGGATTCTGCGCCTTCAGCGCGGCCTCGGCTTCGGCGCGCGACCGGCCGGTCTTGCGCACAATGTTCTCGATGGTCCGCTCCAACATCGGCGTCTCGGTGTATCCCGGGCAGATCGCATTGACAGTGACACCGGTCTTCGCCGTCTCCAGCGCCAGCGCGCGGGCCAGCCCGACAACACCGTGCTTGGCGGCGCAGTAGCCGCTCACATAAGGATAGCCCTTCAACCCCGCTGTCGAGGCGATGGCGATCAGACGGCCCCAGCCGGCGTCCAGCATCGGCTGCAGCGCGCTCTGCCAGACATGGAAAACGCCCGTCAAGTTGACGTCGAGCATCGCCTGCAGGTCGCTCGCATCCATCTTCAGGAACGGCTTGCTGACGGCAGCGCCGGCATTCGCGACGACGATATTTACCGGACCGTGCGCAGCCGAAGCGGTCGTAAACATGGATTTGACCGATTGTGCATCCGTCACGTCGCCGGTGGCCCAGCGCAGGCCACCATGGCCCCGCGCGATCTCTTCCAGCGGCTCTTGCCGCCGGCCGGCGATCGTCACCTTCGCGCCGGCGCGAGCCAAGGCCAGCGCGATCGCGGCGCCGACGCCGGTGCCTCCGCCCGTCACCAACGCATGCTTGCCGGAGAAGTCGTCCATCGCTCAGACCTTGCCCAGAAAGGTTTCGGTGCGCTCGGCCAGCCGCCACATCTGGTCGCGGCCGTTGAGATAGGGCAAAGGCCACCTCTCCTCGCGGTCGCCGAGCGCCGAGGCCGCGTGCAGGGTCCAATACGGGTTGGCGAGGTGCGGCCGCGCCAGGCACACCAAGTCGGCGCGGCCGGCCATCAGGATGGAGTTGACGTGATCGGGCTCGTAGATGTTGCCGACCGCCATGGTCGCCATGCCGGTCTCGTTGCGGATGCGGTCGGAGAATGGCGTCTGGAACATGCGCCCATAGACCGGCCTTGCCCGCGTGGAGGTCTGGCCGGCGGAGACGTCGCAGATGTCGACGCCTGCCTCCTGCAACAGGCGGGCGATCTCCACTGCATCCTGCGGCGTCACGCCCTCCTCCCCCACCCAGTCGTTGGCGGAAATTCGGACCGAGATCGGCTTGTGCGCGGGCCACGTCGCCCGCACCGCCTGGAAGACCTCGAGCGGGAAGCGCATCCGATTGGCGAGGCTGCCGCCATATTTGTCCGTGCGGTTGTTGGTGAGCGGCGTGATGAAAGAGGACAGCAGATAGCCATGCGCGGCATGGATCTCGATCATGTCGAAGGCGGCGCGCTCGGCCATCTCGGCCGCGGCGACGAACTGGTCGCGCACCACGTCCATGTCGGCCTTGGTCATCGCGATCGGCGTCTGGTTGCGTGGCGACCACGGGATATCCGAGGCAGAGATGACCGGCCAGTTCCCCGTTGGCAGCGGCGCGTCCATCTCCTCCCAGCCGAGCTGGGTCGAGCCTTTTGGGCCGGAATGACCGATCTGCAGGCAGATCTTCGCCTCGGTCTCGCCATGCACGAAATCGACGATGCGCTTCCATGCCGCTTCGTGCGCGGGGTCATAGGTGCCAGTGCAGCCCGGCGTGATGCGCCCCTCGGGCGAGACGCAGGTCATCTCGGTATAGACGAGGCCCGCGCCGCCCTTGGCCCGCTCGGCATAATGGACCAGATGCCAATCGGTCGGGAAGCCGTCGACCGCCTTGTATTGCGCCATCGGCGAGACCACGATTCGGTTCTTGAGCGCGAGGTCGCGCAAGCGGAACGGTGCGAACATCGGCCGGCGCACCGGGGCGTTGGGGCCGGCACCGGCCCGCTCCTGAAACCATCGCTCGGCGCCTTGCAGCCAGCCCTGGTCGCGCATCCGGAGATTCTCGTGGCTGATGCGCTGCGAGCGGGTTAGCAGGGAATAATTGAACTGCACCGGATCGAGGTGGAAGTAGCGCTCGATCTCCTCGAACCACTCCATGGAGTTGCGCGCCGCCGATTGCAGCCGGAGGACTTCCAACCTGCGCTCCGCCTCGTATTTGGCGAAGGCGTCAGCCATGGTGGGTTCGGATTGCAGGTCGTCGGCCAGGGCGATCGCGCTTTCCAGCGCCAGTTTGGTCCCGGAGCCGATGGAGAAATGCGCGGTCGCCGCGGCATCGCCCAGCAGCACGACATTGCGATGGGACCAATACTCGCACAGCACGCGCGGAAAGCTGAGCCAGGCCGAGCCTCGGATATGCCTCGCATTCGACATCAACGAATGACCGCCCAGCTCGGCCGCGAAGATCTTCTCGCAGGTTCCGATGGAGTCCTCCTGGCTCATCGCCCCGAAGCCATATTTCGTCCAGGTCTCCTCGCTGCATTCCACGATGAAAGTGGCGGTATCGGAATCGAACTGGTAGGCGTGCGCCCAGACCCAGCCGAGCCTCGTCTCCTTGAAAATGAAGGTGAAGGCGTCATCGAACTTCTGATGCGTGCCGAGCCACACGAACTTGCACTTGCGGGCATCGATATCCGGCTTGAAGTGCTCGGCATAGGCCGCGCGGGTGCGAGAATTCAATCCGTCGGATGCAACGACCAGGTCGCATTCCCGCGCCAGGGAAGTGGGATCCTCCACTTCGGCCTGGAATTTCAGCACCACCCCCAGTTCGCGCGCCCGCGCCTGCAGCAGCGTCAGCAGTTGCTTGCGGCCGATGCCGCAAAACCCATGACCAGTGGAGACCGTCTTGGTGTCCTTGAAATAGACCGCGATGTCGTCCCAGTAGGCGAAATGGGCACGGATCGCCTCCGCGCTCGTCTCATCGTTGCGCGCGAGATTGGCCAGCGTTTCGTCCGACAGGACGACGCCCCAACCGAATGTGTCGTCGGGCCGGTTGCGCTCGAACACCACGACCTCGTGCGAGGGGTCGCGCAATTTCATCGAGATCGCGAAATAGAGCCCGGCCGGGCCGCCGCCTAGGCACGCGATTCGCACCAGCGAATCCTCCGTTCATGTCGCGGGTTGCCGCGCATCAACCGGCAAGACCCTAGCAGGTCCGGCGATTTATTTCAAGCTTAGAATATTAATACTTGAAATATTGACCAGGAGGCCTTAGTGCTTGGAAATAGAGAGACCGCAACCCGGAAAGGCCCGCCCATGATCCTGGATTGGGATGACGCTTATTCCAACGGCGCCTATATCGAAGGCGGCGCGCTTTATCCCGAGAAATGGGCCACGCTGGCCAAGGCCTTTCGCGTGGAGATGCGGGCGACGGGACGCGCCGAGCTCGATCTGCGCTATGGCCCGGCTGAGCGCGAGACGCTCGATCTGTTCCATCCCGCCGGCAAGGCCGCGGGCCTCGCGATCTTTGCCCATGGCGGCTATTGGATGGCGTTTGATAAGTCATCCTGGTCGCATCTGGCGGCTGGCGCGCTGGAGCGCGGTTGGGCCTTCTGCATCCCGAGCTACACTCTCGCCCCTGAGGCGCGGATTTCGGAGATCTCACGGCAGTTCGCGCGGGCGATCCAGTTCGCCGCCGAGCATGTCGGTGGCCCTGTGCGGCTTGCCGGCCATTCCGCCGGCGGACATCTGGTGACGCGCATGGTATGCGAGGATTCCGCTTTGCCCGGCAACGTGCGGGGCCGCATCGGTCATGTGGTTTCGATCAGCGGGCTGCACGATCTGCGCCCGCTCCTGCGCACCGGGATGAACGCAACCCTCCGGATGGACGAAGCGGAAGCCGCCGCCGAAAGCCCCGCTCTGAAGCGGCCGATGACGCAATGCTCGGTGACCTGCTGGGTCGGGAGCGCTGAGAGGCCGGAGTTCATCCGGCAGAACGATTTGCTGGCGAATGTCTGGACCGGACTGGGTGCCAGCATGCGCAGCGTCCATGCCGAAGGCCGGCACCACTTCGATGTCATCGAAGATCTCGCCGATCCCGCGTCAAAACTGACAGAGGCGTATGTCGGATGAGCCCCGTTACCGTCACGGTCGAGGCCGGCATCGCCTGGGTCGCGATCGACAATCCGCCGGTGAACGCCCTCTCCCGCGCCGTGCGTGAAGGACTGATCGCGGCCATTGAGCAAGTCGACAGCGACGCCGCCGTCCGCGCGGCCATCCTTGTCGGTGAAGGCCGGACTTTCATCGCCGGAGCCGACATCACCGAGTTCGACAAGCCGCCGACCGAACCAATTCTTCCCGACATCGTCAAACGTCTCGAACGTTCCGGCAAGCCGTGGATCGCCGCCATTCATGGCGCTGCCCTCGGCGGCGGCCTGGAGGTCGCCCTTGGTTGCCATTACCGGACCGCCGCCGCCAGCGCCCGGCTCGGATGCCCGGAAGTCCAGCTCGGCCTGATCCCCGGCGCGGGCGGAACCGTGCGGTTGCCACGGCTGATCGCGCCGAAGCATGCCGTCGGCCTGGTATCCGGCGGCAAACCGGTGAGCGCGGCGCAAGCCGCCGATTGGGGCCTGGTGGATCAGGTTGTCGATGGCGACCTGCGCGCGGCGGCACTCAAGTTCGCGCGGGAAGTCGCCGGTCGTCCTCTCCCGCAGCCGCTCGCCGAGCGCGCGCCCACTGGCCGCCTGGAGCCGGCCGAGTGGGACTCCATCCTGGCCGATGCGCGACAGAAGGCACGCGGCCAGATCGCGCCCGTGGTCGCGGTCGAAGCCGCGCGCGACGCGACCGAATTGCCCGCCGATCAGGCGCTCGTCCTGGAGCGGAAGCGCTTCCTGGAGTTGCGCGAGGGCGAGCAGTCCAAGGCGCTGCGCTACATCTTCCTGGCCGAGAAGTCGGTGCCGAAGGTTCCGGACATTCGGGGCGTCACGCCGCGCCCGGCCGACCATGTCGGCGTGATCGGCGGTGGGACGATGGGAGCCGGCATCGCGGCCGCTGTTCTGCTGGCGGGATGCACGGTCACCATGATCGAACGCGATTTCGCGGCGCTGGAGCGCGGGCTCGGCACGACGCGCTCTCATCTCGACAACAGCCTGAAACGCGGGCTGGTGGATGCGGCGCGGCACCAAGCCATGATGTCACGTTTGTCGGGCAGCACGGACTATGGTTCGCTCGGCACCGCCGACTTGGTCATCGAGGCTGTGTTCGAGGACATGGACGCAAAGATCGCGGTGTTCGCGCGCCTCGATCAGGTGACGAGGCCCAACGCGGTCCTGGCGACCAACACGTCCTATCTCGACGTCAAGCGTATCGCCCAAGCGGTCAGGGACCCGTCCCGGGTGATCGGCCTCCATTTCTTCTCGCCGGCACACGTGATGAAACTGCTGGAAGTCATCCGGACCGGCATCGTGGCGCCCGATGCGCTGGCAACCGGCTTCGCGTTTGCCGGCCGCCTGGGCAAGATCCCGGTTCCGGCTGGCGTCTGCCACGGCTTCATCGGCAACCGCATCATGTCGGCCTACCGCCGCGAATGCGAATACATGATCGAGGACGGCGCGCTGCCGCAAGAGGTCGACGCGGCGATGACCGGGTTCGGCTTTCCGATGGGCGTGTTTGCCATGCAGGATCTGTCCGGGCTCGATATTTCGTGGGCCATGCGCAAGAGCCAGGCCGCCACCCGCGACCCCAACCTGCGCTATGTGGCGATCGCCGACCGGCTCTGCGAGCTTGGCCGGTTCGGGCGCAAGACGGGTGCCGGCTATTTCCAGTATGCTGCCAGCGGTACGGGCGGCGATCCGGACCCGCTGGTCGAAAGGATCATCCTCGAGGAGTCGGCGCGCAAGGGAATCATCCGCCGGCCGATTCAGGAGGCGGAGATCACGGGCCGGATCTTGCGCATTATGCAAGCGGAGGGTGAGCGGATCCTGTCCGAGGGCATCGCCGCCTCGCCGGAGGCAATCGACGTGGTGATGGTCAACGGCTTTGGCTTCCCTCGTTGGCGCGGCGGCCCTATGTTCATGCGGCGCTGAAAACGACCACCGAGGTTGCGGAATGGCCGAGTTCATGAGTCTCAAGGCGGCGATCGCCACGCATCTTCACGACGGCGACGCCGTCGCGTTCGAAGGGTTCACCCATCTCATCCCCCATGCCGCCGCCCACGAAGCGATCAGGCAAGGGCGCAAGGACTTGACCCTCATCCGCATGACGCCGGATCTCATCTACGACCAGATGATCGGCATGGGTATGGCGAAGAAGCTGATCTTTTCCTATGCCGGAAATCCGGGCGTGGGATTGCTGCGGCGCTTGCGCGATGCGGTAGAGGATGGCTGGCCGAACCGGCCGGAGATCGAGGAACACAGCCACGCCGCCATGGCCAACGCCTATGAGGCCGGCGCGGCCGGCCTGCCCTGCGCGATCTTTCGCGGCTATCGCGGCGCAGAGCTGAAGCGGGTCAATCCGAACATCCGATCCGTCTCCTGCCCCTTCACCGGCGAGGAGCTGGCGGCGGTGCCGGCGATCCGGCCGGACCTCGCGATCATCCACGCCCAGAAGGCAAGCCAGCGCGGCGACGTGCTGATCGAGGGCATCATCGGCGTGCAGAAAGAAGCGGTGCTGGCCGCCAAGCGCGCGATCGTGACGGTCGAGGAGGTCGTGCCGGATTTCGACGACATCCATCCCAACGCCTGCATCCTGCCGCGCTGGACCGTCAGCGCGGTCGCCGTTGTGCCTGGCGGCGCGCATCCGTCCTATACCCATGGCTATTACGAGCGCGACAATGCCGACTATCTAGCGTGGGACGAGATCTCCGCCGATCGCGCCAGGTTCGCGGATTGGATGAAAGCCAACGTGCTGGACGTGGGGCCGGAAATCTTCGCGGCGCGCGTTGCCGACCTGAAGGGGAGCGTGTGAGATGGATGTCACGCCCAACGAGATGATGACCATCGCCGCGGCGCGAGTCTTGAAGAACGACGATGTTTGCTTTGTCGGGATCGGCGCGCCGTCAGCGGCTTGCAACGTCGCGCGCTTGACCCACGCACCGGATATCACGCTGATCTATGAATCCGGGACCATCGGGACGGCGCCGGACGTGCTGCCGCTGTCCATCGGCGACGGCGAATTGTGCGACACGGCGCTGTGCACCGTCTCGGTGCCGGAGATGTTCCGCTACTGGCTCCAAGGCGGGCGCATCACCGTCGGGTTCCTCGGCGCTGCCCAGCTCGACAAGTTCGGCAACATCAACACCACCGTGATCGGTGACTACGACAAGCCGAAGACGCGCCTACCGGGCGGTGGCGGTGCGCCGGAAATCGCCGGCTCCTGCCAGCAGATATTCATCACCCTGGCACAGTCGAAGCGCGCCATGGTGGAGCGGATCGATTTCGTCACGTCGTTCGGCCACGGCGCCGGCGGCAAGGCGCGCGAACAGCTTGGCATCACGACCAGGGGGCCAACCCTGCTCATCACCGATCTCGCGCTCTGGCAAGCCGATCCGGAGAGCAAGGAATTCACCGTCACGTCCCTGCATCCGGGCGTGACGCGCGCGCAGGTGCAGGAGACCTGCGGCTGGCCGGCGCGCTTCGCCGCCCAGGTCGACGAGACGCCGCCGCCGACCAAGCTGGAACTCGAAACCTTGCGCGATCTGCAGGCGCGCACCAAAGCCGCCCATGCGGGGAAGAAATGACCGAAGCCTTCATCTGCGACTATGTCCGCACGCCGATCGGCCGCTTCGGCGGCGCGCTTTCCGCCGTACGCACCGACGATCTGGCTGCGCATCCGATCAAGGCGCTGATGGCTCGCCATCCTGGTCTCGATTGGCAGGCTGTCGATGACGTGATCCTCGGCTGCGCCAACCAGGCGGGCGAGGATAACCGCAATGTCGCGCGCATGGCGGTGTTGCTGGCCGGCCTGCCGGACAGCGTCACCGGCACCACCATCAACCGCCTGTGCGGCTCGGGCATGGACGCGATCCTGACGGCAGCCCGCGCGATCAGATGCGGCGAAGCGGAGCTGATGATCGCGGGTGGCGTCGAATCCATGTCACGAGCGCCGTTCGTGCTGCCCAAGGCGGACACGGCTTTTTCGCGCAATGCCGAGATCTACGACACCACTATCGGCTGGCGTTTCATCAATCCGCTGATGAAAGCGCAGTACGGCGTCGATTCGATGCCAGAGACCGGCGAGAACGTAGCGGCGGACTTTCAGGTTTCGCGCGCGGACCAGGATGCTTTCGCTTTGCGCTCGCAGCAGCGCGCGGTCGCGGCCCAGGCAAACGGTCGCCTGGCGCAGGAAATCGTGCCGCTCAGCATTCCCCGCCGCAAGGGCGCACCCGTCATCGTCGATCGCGACGAGCATCCGCGCGCCGATACGACGCTGGAGTCGCTCGCGGCGTTGCCGACGCCGTTCCGCAGCAACGGCACCGTGACCGCGGGCAATGCATCCGGCGTCAATGACGGCGCCGCGGCCTTGATCCTGGCTTCGGCCGAGGCAGCGCGGCGTCATGGCCTCACCCCGATCGCGCGCGTGCTGGGCGGCGCCACAGCCGGTGTTGCGCCGCGCATCATGGGTTTCGGCCCCGCGCCGGCGGCCAAAAAGCTGTGTGCGCGGCTTGGCCTCAAGCCAGCGGATTTCGACGCGATCGAGCTGAACGAGGCCTTTGCCGCGCAAGTCCTGGCCGCGATGCGGGACCTCGGCATTTCAGACGACGCCGCGCACGTCAATCCGAATGGCGGCGCGATCGCCTTGGGTCATCCGCTGGGCATGTCGGGCGCGCGCATCACGGGGACCGCGGCGCTCGAACTCAAACACAAACACACCAAGCGCGCCCTCGCCGCCATGTGCATCGGCGTCGGCCAGGGTATCGCGATCGCGCTGGAAGGCGTGTAGGTCCTACGCCAGCGTGTACGAGGTCTTCACGGTGGTGTAGAACTCCGCCGCGTACCGGCCCTGCTCGCGCGGGCCGTAGGACGAGCCCTTGCGACCGCCGAACGGCACGTGGAAATCGACGCCAGCCGTCGGCAGGTTCACCATCACCATGCCCGCCTCGGCGTTGCGCTTGAAATGCGTGGCGTGCTTCAGGCTGGTGGTCGCGATGCCGGAGGACAGGCCGAACGGCGTGTCGTTGGCCACGGCCAACGCCTCGTCGTAGTTCTTCACGCGGATGACTGCGGCGACCGGGCCGAAGATCTCCTCGCGCGCGATGCGCATGTCGTTGGTCGCCTCGGTGAACAAGGCCGGCTGCAGGTAGAAGCCGGGCGTCTCGCGTGCCAGCAGCTCCCCGCCGAAAGCGAGCCTGGCACCTTCCTGCCGCCCGATCTCGATATAGTCGGTATCCTGCTTCAACTGGCTCTGGTCGACCACGGGGCCGATATGAACGCCGGCCTTGAGCGCATCACCGACCACCAGGCCCTTCAGCCGCTCGGTTACGGCCGCGACGAACTTGTCATGGATGCCCTCGGTCACGATCAGCCGCGAGGAAGCGGTGCAACGCTGGCCGGTCGAGAAGAACGCACCATTGACCGCCGCCTCGACCGCGACGCCCAAGTCCGCGTCGTCCAAGACGACAAAGGGGTTCTTGCCGCCCATCTCGAGCTGGAACTTGCGGCCGACCGCGACCGACGCAGCGGCAACCCGCTTGCCGGTGGCGACCGATCCGGTGAAGGTGATGGCGTTCACGTCCTTGCTGTCGAGCAAGGCCTGGCCGACCACCGAGCCCTTGCCCATAACCAGGTTCAAGACGCCCTTGGGCAGGCCGGCGCGCTGGAGGATATCGACGATCGCCCAGGAGCAGCCCGGAACAAGGTCCGCGGGCTTCAGCACGATGGTATTGCCCCAGGCCAGCGCCGGCGCGATTTTCCAGGCTGGGATGGCGATCGGGAAGTTCCAGGGCGTGATGATGGCGACGACGCCGACCGGCTCGCGGGTCATTTCGACGCCGATATTGGGACGGACCGATGGCAGCATTTCACCGGACAGCCGCAGGCACTCGCCGGCGAAGAACTCGAAGACCTGGCCGGCACGGGCTGTCTCGCCGATCGCTTCGGGCAGGGTCTTGCCCTCCTCCCGCGCGAGCAGCTTTCCCAGATCGTCCTTGCGGGCCATGATCTCGTCGGCGGCCTTTTTCAGGATCGCATGACGCTCCAGGATGCCCGAGCGCGCCCAGGCCGGAAAAGCCGCCTTCGCCGCGGCAATGGCGTTGTTCGCGTCCTCGGCCGAGCCGCGGGCATATTCACCCACGATGTCGTTGGTGTTGGAGGGATTGACGTTTTCGGCGCCCACGCCGCCGACCCATTCGCCGGCGATCAAATTCCGATGCAGCATGATTCTCTCGTTATCGAAGGTTGTGCGATCCGGGGCCAGTTTAGCCCAAGCTCGGCGTCGCGCACCCCTTCATTATTTCGAAAAAATCAACCGTTCTTTGGCTTCAGATCGCGCTGCAATTCGAGGACCGAGCCCAGGAGCGCCCGCGTCACGTCGCTGTATATGCCACGCATCGCTCCGGCGCGATCCTGGCGAAGGCACTGGCCCCGGCCTCCAGTGGGAACCGATTGGCCTGTGCCTGACCGTGACGGATCGACAGGTTCTGGCCGTCCGCCGTCGTGACCTCGTATGTGACGGCGTCGCCCAGGAATATCCGCTCTCGCACTGTGATCGGAATGGCGGCCCGCGCCTGATCGCCGCGATCCGGCGCAAGCTCGATCTCCTCGGGCCGGATCATGATTCTGACCGCTGTACCGGCTCCGCCGATCGAGGCATCTGCAACGCTGAGCGCGCCGCCGCCCGGGAGCGCGATGACAGCCGTGTCGCCGCGGCGCTCCGCCACCTGCCCGCATAGAAAATTGGAGTTGCCGATGAAACCCGCCACGAAGGCGGTAGCCGGCCGATGGTAGAGATCCTCGCCTGTGCCCACCTGGACGATCCGGCCATGCTCGAACACGGCGATCCGGTCGCTCATGCGCAGCGCCTCTTCCTGGTCGTGGGTGACGTAGAGGATGGTGACACCGAGGCGGTGATGGAGCTTTCGGATCTCGTGCTGGATCTCCTCACGCAGCTTCTTGTCGAGCGCGCCCAGGGGCTCGTCCATCAACAGGAGCTGCGGCTCATAGACCAGGGCCCGCGCCAGGGCGACGCGCTGCTGCTGGCCGCCGGACAATTGGCTGGGCCGGCGCGCGGCAAAGCGTTCGAGCTGCACGAGGCGCAATGCCTTGTCCACGCGCGTGCCGATCTCCGCTTTCGGCAGCTTTCGCACCGACAGCGGAAACGCGACATTCTCCGCCACGCTCATATGCGGGAACAAGGTATAGCGCTGGAACACCATGCCGATATTGCGCCGCTGCGGCGGCAAGCCGGTGACGGCGGCGCCGTTGAGCAGGATCTGGCCGCCCGTCGGTTCATCGAACCCGGCGATGAGGTTCAACGTCGTTGTCTTGCCGGAGCCGCTGGAGCCGAGAAAGGTCAGGAACTCGCCGGTCCGCACGTCGAGAGACACGCCGTCGACCGCCGTGAAATCGCCGTAGCGCTTGTGGAGGTCGGTCAGCCGCACGGCGGGAATTGCGTCACTCATGTTCATCTCCCGTCATTTCGGATTGCGGCGCATGAAGGCAAGGCCCAGCACCACCATCAGGAGCATCGAGGCCAGCACCAGCAGGGTCGAAACCGCCGCGATGACCGGGCTCAAATCCATGCGCAGCGAGGTCCACATGCGCACCGGCAGGGTCTGGAGCTGGGGGCTGGCCATGAAGACGCTGATGACAACCTCGTCCCAGGACGCCAGGAACGAGAAGATCGCGGCCGCCATGACGCCCGGCGCGATGCAGGGGACGGTTACGCGCCGCAGAATCTGCAGCCGTCCAGCGCCGCAGATCGCCGCCGCCTGCTCCAGCGCGATGTCGAACGCCCGCAGCGAATTGCCGATACAGATCACGGAGAACGGCACCGCGATGATCAGATGCCCCGCGATAAACCCGACGAAGGTGCCGTTCAGCCCTAGTTTCAGCGAGAAGCTGTAGAGCGCGATCGCCACGATCACCACCGGCACGATCATCGGCGAGACGAAGAACGCCTTCAGCAGCCGGCGGCCCCGGAACCGCCTGCGCGTCAAGGCGAAGGCGGCCGCGCCGCCCAGCAGCACCGACAGGATCGTGACGCAGAGCGCCAGGCGCAGGCTGAGCCAGAACGAGTCCGCCCAGCGCGGATCGCTCGCCAGCTCCCGGTACCATTTCAAGGTCCATTCCGGCGGCGGAAAGGCCAGCCAGCGCGACGAACCGAAAGACAGCAGCGCGATGAACACGATCGGCAACAGCAGAAACGCCATCACCAGCGCCGCATGGCCGTAAAGCACGTAGCGAAAGAGGCCCAGCTTGCTCCGCGTCAGGATCATCGCGCGTCCTCATCCAGATAGCGCATGTGCACGGCATAGAACACCAAGGTCGCGCACAGCAGGATGAGCGCCGCCGCGGCGCCCAGACCCCAGTTCAGGAAGGATTGCACGGTCTGGGCGATCAACTCCGCCAGCATCATGTTGGCGGTCCCGCCCAGCAGCGCCGGCGTGATGTAGTAGCCGAGCGACATCACGAACACCATCAGCCCGGCCGCGCCGATTCCCGGCAGGCTGAGCGGCAGCAGCACGCTGCGGAACAGGCGGAAGGAACTTGCGCCACAAATCGCGCCGGCATGCATCAGGGCCGGGTCGATCGAAGACAAGGTCGCCCGCAATGGCAGGATCACGAACGGCAGCATGATATAGGTCATGCCGATGACAACCCCGGTCAAATTATTGACCAGCGCCAAGGGCTGGTCGATCACGCCGAGATACATCAGCGCGCGATTGATCACGCCCGTCTTCTGCAGCAACACCAGCCAGGCATAGGTGCGCGCCAGCAGGCTGGTCCACATCGACATCAGCAGGATCGCGAGCAAGAGTTGCTGCCAACGTTGCGGCAGCATCACGATCAGCCAAGCCAGCGGATAGCCGAAGATCAGCGACACCAGGGTGACGGTGGCGGCAACCAGGAGGGTATTGAAGAGAACCCGCGCGTACGTGCCGGTCGCCAGCAGGTCCGAAAAATTCTGCAAACCCCAATGCGGATCGGTCACGCTGCGCAGCATCAGCGCGCCCACCGGCAGCACGAAGAACACGGACAGGAACGCCATCGCCGGCCAGGCTGGCCTCGTTTCCTGAAGCGCTCGCGGTTCGGTAGCAGCACGCATGGGATCACTGATCCGGCGAAGGCGGCGCGTCGGCCGGGCGGCTGGCAGTCCGGCCGACGCTTCCATCATCTCACTTCGCCTGCCAATCGTACCAACGCTTGCCGATCTCATCGCGGTGTTCGGCCCAGTAATCGAGATCGAGCGTGATCTGGCCCTCCGCGTGCTTCGAGGGGAGCAGCGGCACCAGGTCCTTGTTCAGCATCGGTTCGGACTTGAGGTTGATCGGCGCATAGGCGGTGGCGTTGGCGAGGTCGGCCTGGCCCCGTGCGCTGGTGGCGAGGGCAATGAACTTCATGGCCGCCGCCTTGTTCTTGCTGCCCTTTGGCACGACCAGGAAGTCGGCGGTCGCCAGATTCTGCTCCCACACCGCGTCGACCGGCGCGCCGTCTTTCTGCAGGGCGTAGATGCGGCCGTTCCAGAACATGCCGAGCGGTGCCTCGCCGGAGGCGAGCTGCTGCTGCGATTCCGCGCCGCTGCCCCACCACAGGATGTCCTTCTTGATGCTGTCGAGCTTGGTGAAGGCCCGGTCGAGGTCGAGCGGATAGAGCTTGTCCGGCGCGACGCCATCGGCCAGCAAAGCAATTTCGAGCACGCCAGGGGAGGCCCATTTGTAGAAGGTGCGCTTGCCCGGGATCTTCTTGGTGTCGAACAGATCCGCCCAGGAGGTCGGCAGCTGACTGCCGACCGCGCTCGGGTTGTAGCCGAGCACGAAGGAGAAGTAGAAGCTGCCAATGCCGTGATCGAACACAAAGCGCGGATCGATGTCCTGCTTGCCGATCACGTTGAAGTCGAGCGGCTCGAGCAGGCCCATCTTGGCGGCCTGATAGGCGAAGTCCGGCTCCACGTCGACAACATCCCAGTTCACCGATCCGCTGTCGACCATGGCCTTGAACTTGCCGTAGTCGGTGGGACCGTCCTGCAGGACCTTGATCTTGGTTTCGGATTCGAACTTATCGGCCCAGGATGCCTTCTGCGCGTCCTGGGTGGTTCCGCCCCAACTCGTGAATGTCAGGCTTTCGTCCGCGGTTGCAGCGGTGGTGGCACCGATGGCGATGATGGCGGCGCCAACCAGCCGCTTGATGTTCGCTCCCATTGCTATCCTCCTGTTTGTCGCGTTGTCGTTTGTGCCCTCACGCTGCCGGCTTAGCGCCGCCGAGTGGCGAGAACGGCGCCGGCTTCATGATCTTGTTTTCCATCACTTCGATATGGCTCTGGATGCGGGGCAGGATCGCATGCCAGTCCGGATCGGCGGCGAGCGCGTCGCGGCGGCGCTCGCGATCAGCCAGATCCTGGTAGGACCAGATGTGAACGATCTCGTTCAACGGCCCGATCTCGGAAAAGAAATAGCCGACCAGGTTGCCGAGGTGGCTCTTCTGGATCGCGATACCCTCCTCCTGGATGAGGCGCAGGTATGCGGGGACGGCACCGGTCTTCAGCCGGTAGGTTCGGATCTCGTAGATCATCAGCGCATCACAAACGGATCGGCGATCGGCTCGTCCGAGGTGCGGATCCACACCGCCTTGCTGCGGGTGTAGTCGCGGATCGATGCCGCGCCGCCTTCCCGACCGAGGCCCGACAGGCCGAAGCCGCCGAACGGCGCGATCGGCGAGACGGCGCGATAGGTGTTGACCCACACGATGCCGGCACGGATGCGCCGGATCATGCGGTGCGCCCGCGTCAGGTCGCGGGTGAACACGCCGGAGGCAAGGCCATAGCGCGTATCGTTGGCCAGGGCGGTCGCCTCCTCCTCGCCATCGAACGGAATGACGCTCACAACCGGTCCGAACAGCTCCTCGCTGACACACGGAACCAGGTTGTTGTCGCAGGCGATGATAGTAGGCTCGAAATAGAACCCGTCCTTCCAGTCGGCGGGGATGCGGCCGCCGGTCAGCACGCGCGCGCCGGCGGCCACGCTCTGGCCGAGCAGGGTTTCGATATGCGCGCGCTGGCGTGCCGTGGCCAGCGGCCCCATCTCGGTCGCCGGATCCTGTGGATCACCGATGCGGATGATGCGGGCCTTGGCGATGAGGATATCGACCAGCTTGTCGTGGACCGGCCGCTCGATATAGAGGCGCGAACCGGCGACGCAGCTTTGCCCGCTGGCCGCGAAGATGCCGGCGACGATCGCATTGGCGGCGCTATCGATATCGGCGTCTTGAAACACGAGCACGGGCGACTTGCCGCCCAGCTCCAGCGAGGTGAAAGCAAGATTCTCCGCCGTGTTGTGAACGATCTGGCGCGCGGTCGAGGGTCCGCCGGTGAAGGCGACCCGCGCCACCAGTGGGTGCGAGGTCAGGGTCTTGCCGCAGGTATGGCCGAAGCCGGTGACGACATTGACCACGCCTTTGGGGAAGC
>DASYRS010000248.1:0-6023 GCA_036004205.1 Dongiaceae bacterium | reverse complement strand
CAATGGGCTGGATTTGACACTTCTCAGGCGAACTGGTGCCAGCTGGGTAGGTCGGCTGTCGGAGGTGAGCCGGACTTATTGCAGACCCATTAGGAAGATCTGAGTCTGGCACTTCTCGGAAGTGGCACCGCCTCCTAGCCTCATCTGCTTGGAGATGTGAATCGGACATCCAGTGTATTGCCCGACGCGCCGCCGATGAGAGCCGATCGCCTACCGTGGGTAGAGCGCGGATCGTAAGGACCAGCGGGAAACCGCCTGTCCAATATCTTGTGGTCCCTGGGACACCGGGATAAGCCTTTTAGCGCTTCATCCAAGGCTGGCCGGGCTTCGCGCCCTCCGGACGGCGGCGGCGGTCCCCCCGGCGTGCGGCGCACGATCGCAGATGGCGCCTGCTCATGATGCGGGCCCGGCGGTGCCGGTCAGCCAGGACCGGACCCCCTGCAGCGACTGATTGATGACCTGGTCCATGTCGAGATAGCGATAGGTCCCGCAGCGGCCGATGAACTGCACCTTCGGCTCGGCCCGTGCCAATTCCTGGTACCGGCGATATAGCGCCTCCGGCGCGCCGTCGCTCGTCTTGACCGGATAGTAGCGCTCCATGTCGTTGTCGATGTCGGCGCAGGGCTCCTCGAGCGTCACGGTCTTGACGTCTCCCGGCTGGACGACATGGCCGGGCAGCAGGCTCCAATCGTCCTGCCGCGTGTATGGTCCCGTGTCGGTGAAATTGACCTGCGCGGTCTCGCCCAGCGTGTAGCCGGCAGGCTCCGGGCGATGATGGAAGCGGATGGAGCGATAGGGCAAGGGGCCCAGCACCCCGCCGAAATACTCGTCGATCGCCATGCTGCTGAAGCAGAAGTCATGGTCCCGCAGCATCTCCGGGGCGAACGCGGTGCCGGTGGCAACCTCGATCGCGGGATGATCCAGGATGCGCCGCACGAGTTCGGTGTAGCCGTCCCGCGGCAAGCCCTGGTAAGGATCGTCCGGGAAATAGCGGTCCTCGTCGTCGTGCCGGATCGGGATCCGTTGCACCACCGAGGCCCCCATCTCCTCCAGTTTCATGCCCCACATCTTCTGGCTATAGGGCCGGAACAGCACGTCGGTCAGCTCGATCCCGATCTTCGCGTGCAGATACTCCGCCGCGTTGCGCGGCGTTTCGTTCGGCACCGCGCACCGCGCGAGAAACGCGCTCACATCCTCGCTGTTCGCCAGCGACCGGCCGAACACGGCATTGACGGTCGTGCGATTGACGGGCAGCGGCACGCAGCGGCCGATCGCCGGCACCCACGCGCTCACCCGATGCTGATAGGGGATGAACTCCGCAAAGCGGCCGAGCCACGCCATCACGCGCGCGCTCTTGGTGTGGAAGAGATGCGGCCCGTAGACGTGGCGGCGAACGCCGGCGCAATCGACCTGGTCGAAGGCGTTGCCGCCGATGTGCGGCCGCCGGTCGATGACCGCCACATGACGGCCGGCCTCCGCCAGCTCGCGCGCATAGGTGGCGCCCGCGAATCCGGCGCCGACAACCAGGATCGCCTTCATCGCCCCCTCGACGTCAGAGGCCGACGATGCTAGCAGACTGGATCGGCGCGGCCTAGCCGGCGCGGGATCATCGGAACGGACCATGACGCAACGCATCCTTGTGACCGGCTCCGCGGGATTGATCGGCCGGACCGTGACCCGGCTGCTGCGGGCCGCGGGCACCGATGTTGCCGAGCTCGACCTGCGCGGCGAGAGCCAGCAGTCGCGGGGCGATGTGTGCGATCCCGACCGGCTCGCCAGCGCGATGCGGGGTGCCGCGGGCATCATCCATCTGGCCGCGGTGTCGCGCGTGATCGATGGCGAGCGTGATCCGGCACGGTGCTGGCGGGTCAACGCGGAAGCCAGCGGCGCCTTGCTGCAGGCGGCCATCCGCGCCGCCGGCCGGCCGTGGGTCATCTATGCGAGTTCGCGCGAGGTCTATGGCCAGCAGGATCATCTGCCGGTGGCGGAAGACGCGCCGCTCCGGCCCAAGAACATCTATGCGCGGGCCAAGGCCGAGGCCGAGCGCCTCGCCGGCGAAGCGCGCGCCGCCGGCCTGCGGACCGCGATTCTGCGCTTTTCCAACGTCTACGGCGATACGCGCGACCATGTCGACCGCGTCGTGCCGGCCTTTGCCCGGGCCGCGGCCCTGGCGCGGCGCGGCGGCGGTGAGGTGCGGGTCGACGGCAAGGATTGCACCTTCGACTTCACCCATGTCGCGGACGTGGCCGACGGCATCGTGCGCGTGGCGGGCCTGCTGCGGGATGGGGAAGCCGCTTTGCCGGCCATCCACCTGGTCGGCGGTCACCAGACGTCGCTGGGTCGGCTCGCCGCGCTGGCGCGCGCGATCGGCGGCCCGGCTCTTCGGGTCGTGGAAGCGCCGCCGCGCGGCTTCGACGTGCACCGGTTCGCCGGCGATCCGGCGCGCGCGGAACGCCTGCTGGGTTGGCGCGCCACGACGGCGCTGGCGGCAGGCTTCGAGACTCTTGCCAATGCCTATCTCCGCGAGCTTGCGGCGGCGGAGTGAGCACCCCTCGCAGTCGCTACAGCGCCGGGCCGGCCGACACGCGCGCCTTCGCTCTCCACTCCTTGCGCCAGGGCCGGACATGCCACCAGACCGCGAAGCGCTTGCGGAACTTCGGCCGGCCCGGCGCATAGAGGCCCTGCGTGTAGGAATTGGCGCTGGCGGCATCGGCGGCGCGGTTGACCTGGTCGACCCGCTCGAGCAGGCCGGCGAGTTCGGGCTGTGCCGCCAGGACGTCGCGGTACTCGTCGAGCACGCCCGAGCGCTCCAGTTTCGGCCGCTGAAAGATGAAGGCGTAGTGCGCCGCGATGGTGTCGCCGCAGAAGCAGTTCCGCCGGCCGAAGCGGACCGGCACGTTCAGACTCAAATCCGCTTCCTCTTCCTCGCCGATCCTGCCGCCGATCGCGGCCATGTCGGTGCCGAACCAGCAGATCGAATTGATCGAGAAGCGGTTGAGCGCGATCTCGCGCGGCGGCAGGTGCAGGCGCGCGGTTTCGCCGCGCCGGATCAGGCCGATCAGCAGCCGGTGCAGGTCGAGCGCCAGGAATGGATCCCGCCACCCGAATTCGTCCATGCAGGCCGCGTTGATCGGACGGGTCGGCTTGATCTTGCCGAAGCTCTGCAGCAGGAAGGAGCAGAGGGCATTGTTGATGATCAGCGGCATGACCAGGAAATAGTCCGGATGCGCGATGCGGAAGCGCAGCAGCGCCTCGAAGAAGCCAGGCTCCAGCCACACCACGTCATCGTCCAGCCGAACATAGATCGTATCCTTGTCCATCGCCGTGCGATGGAACGCGCCGATCGATTCGATGCGGGGGGCCGCGCCATCGGGATGCGCGACCAACCTGACCCGCGAATCAAGCTCCGCGACGCCGCGCAGGAATGCAAGGTCGCCTTCATCCGGCGTATTGACCCAGATGTCGTAGCGATCGACCAGCGGCGAGGCCAGGATCTGCGGCACCAGCAATCGCATGTAGCGCCGGCGCCCCGCCGGCGTGACACAGACCACGCGATAGTTTTCGAACATCATCCCTCGCGTCGATTGACCACGCGTGCGCCGGAGCGGATGGCGGCCGGCCGGGGTGAGATTATGCGGAAACGCGAGCGGGCGAAATAGGGCGGCGGACCAAGCCGGCGCGCTGGCTGAAGAGCAGAGACACCCTTACTCCTCGTCCTTCCCGAAGAACTCCTTCACCTTCTGGAAGAAGCTGTCCGCTTCCGGCGATGAGGAGCCGTGCGCCTTGCCCTCGTCGTGGAACTGCTGGAGCAGTTCCTTCTGCTTCTTGCTGAGGTTGACCGGGGTCTCGACCACGATCTCGGCATACATGTCGCCACGCGCGGCGGTGCGCAGCACGCTCATGCCCTTGCCCTTGAGGCGGAATTGCTGGCCGGTCTGGGTGCCGGGCGGCACCTGCACCTTGGCTCTGCTGCCGTCGATGGTCGGGATCTCGATCCCGCCGCCGAGCGCCGCCGTCGTCATGGGCAGCGGCACGCGGCAATGGATGTTGGCGCCGTCGCGCTGGAACAGGCGGTGCTGCTTCACCGAGAGGAAGATGTAGAGATCGCCCGAGGGCGCCGAGCGCAGGCCGGCCTCGCCTTCGCCCGCCAGGCGGATGCGCGTGCCGTCCTCGACCCCAGGCGGGATCGTCACCTGCAGCGTCTTGTCCTTGGCGGTGCGGCCCTGGCCGTGGCAGGCGGGGCACGGCTTCTCGATCACCTTGCCGAGGCCGCCGCACGCCGCGCAGGTCCGCTCGATGGTGAAGAAGCCCTGGGTCGCGCGCACCTTGCCGTGGCCGCGGCAGGTGGGACAATTGACCGGCTGCGTGCCCTTCTCGCCGCCGGTGCCGTGGCAGGCCTCGCAGGGCTGCGTTCCCGGCACGCGGATGGTCGCCTGCTTGCCGGCGAACGCTTCCTCGAGCGTGATCTCCATGTTGTAGCGCAGGTCGCTGCCGCGCGCGCGGGACTGGGTGCCGCGCCGCCCGCCCATGAACTCGCCGAACATCTCGTCGAAGATGTCGGCAAAGCCCGACGCGGTGAAATCGAAGCCGGCGCCGCCGGCCCCGGCGCGGCCGTTGCCGTTCTCGAACGCGGCGTGGCCGAAGCGGTCATAGGCCGCGCGCTTCTGATCGTCCTTGAGGACGTCGTAGGCTTCGCTCAGTTCCTTGAATTTCTGCTCCGCCGCCGCATCGCCGTGATTGCGGTCGGGGTGATATTGCATGGCGAGCTTGCGGTACGCCTTCTTGAGCGTCTCAAGATCGGCGTCCTTGCCTACCCCCAACGTCGAATAATAGTCCTGCTTCGCCATCGCTCACTTCACGAAAGCCTGGCGACACCGGGCGGAAACCTCACCGCCCCACGCCCCCGGTACGCCTGTTAAATGCAGCGAGGGCCGGACCTTCCCCGTCCGGCCCCGCCGTTGTTCAATGCCGCTCAGGCGCTCTTGCCCTTGCGCTCGTCGACTTCCTCGAAGTCGGCGTCGACCACTTTCTCGTCGCTGCCGGCTTGCGCGCCACCGGCATCGCCGCCGCCGGACTGCGCGCCATGAGTGCCATCGGGGCCATCGCCGCCACCCGGCGCGGCGCCGCCCTGCTCGGCGGCCGCCTTATACATGGCTTCGCCGACCTTCATCAGCGCCTGCACCAAGGCATCGGTCTTGGCCTTGATGGCGTCGGCATTCTCGCTGTCGAGCTCCGACTTCAACGCAGCGATCGCGGATTCGACCGCCGCCTTGTCGTCGGCGCCGACCTTGTCGCCGGATTCCTTCAGCTGCTTCTCCGCGCCATGGATGGTGGCGTCCGCATGGTTGCGCGCCTCCACCAGGGCCCGGCGCTTCTTGTCGTCGGCCGCGTGCGCCTCGGCATCCTTCACCATCTTCTGGATGTCGCTGTCGCTGAGGCCACCGGACGCCTGGATGCGGATCTGCTGCTCCTTGTTGGTCGCCTTGTCCTTGGCCTGGACGTTGACGATGCCGTTGGCGTCGATGTCGAACGTGACCTCGATCTGCGGCATTCCGCGCGGCGCCGGCGGGATGCCGACCAGGTCGAACTGGCCCAGCAGCTTGTTGTCCGCCGCCATTTCGCGCTCGCCCTGGAACACGCGGATGGTGACCGCGGTCTGGCCGTCTTCCGCCGTCGAGAAGGTCTGGCCCTTCTTGGTCGGGATCGTGGTGTTGCGGTCGATCAGGCGCGTGAACACGCCGCCCAAGGTCTCGATGCCGAGCGACAGCGGCGTCACGTCCAAGAGCAGGACGTCCTTCACCTCGCCCTTCAGCACCGCGCCCTGGATGGCGGCGCCGACCGCGACCACTTCGTCCGGGTTGACGCCGCGATGCGGCTCACGGCCGAAATGCTCCTTCACCTTCTCGATGATCTTGGGCATGCGGGTCATGCCGCCGACCAGGATCACCTCGTTGATGTCGGAGGCCTTCAGCCCCGCATCCTTCAGCGCCTTGCGGCACGGCTCCATCGTGCGCTCGATCAGG
>DASYRS010000247.1:0-1571 GCA_036004205.1 Dongiaceae bacterium | reverse complement strand
TGCTGGCGATGGTGTGCGATTCCACCAACGTGTTCGTCGAAGGCGCGTCCGGCTCCGAGGCGGACGTGCGGGAGCAGCTGCGCGGCCTGATCGGCCGGCTGCCCAACCGCGTCGCGGTCGGTTGCTTCGCGAGCAATGTCGCGCGGCTCGAGACCATCACCCATCTCGCGATGGAGCATGGCCGGCAGGTGGCCTTGGTCGGCCGCTCCCTGTGGCGCATGGTCGCTTCGGCGCAAGAGAACGGGTACCTCACCGACCTTCCGGAGTTCATCCAGGAGCACGATGTCGGCTTTTTCCCACGCGACAAGATCCTGATGATCTGCACCGGCAGCCAGGGCGAGCCGCGCTCGGCCCTCGCCCGCATCGCGCGCAAGGAGCATCCGCACGTGACGCTGGAGCCGGGCGATGCGGTGGTGTTCTCCTCGCGCA
Source organism: Dongiaceae bacterium (assembly GCA_036004205.1). Taxonomy (GTDB): domain Bacteria; phylum Pseudomonadota; class Alphaproteobacteria; order Dongiales; family Dongiaceae; genus Dongia_A. The sequence goes on along the minus strand of DASYRS010000247.1, from coordinate 1,142 downwards.
CCATCCCGGGCAACGAGAAGTCGATCGCGCAGTTGCAGAACGACCTGACGCGCCAGGACGTGCGGGTCATCACCGATCGCGAGGAGGATATCCACGTCTCCGGCCATCCGGCGCGCGACGAGCTGATCGAGATGTATCAGATGATCCGCCCGCAGATCGCGATCCCGGTCCATGGCGAGGCGCGCCATATCAAGGAGCACGTGGCGCTGGCCAAGGAATGCCAGGTGCCGCAGGCGCTCGAGGCCGCCAATGGCGCCATCATCCGCCTCGCGCCCGGCCCGGCGGAGATTGTCGCCGCCGTACCCTCCGGCCGCCTCGGCCTCGATGGCAGGGCTTTGCTGCGGCTCGACGGCGACATGATCCGCCACCGCCACCGGATGAGCTCCAACGGCCTCATCATGGTGTCGATCGCGTTGGGCAAGGACGGCAAGCTGCTGGCCCCGCCGCAGGTCAGCCTGGAAGGGCTGCTGGATGGCGGCGAGGCGGCGGACCGTGCCGTGGCCGCGATGTCCGATTCCGTCGCCGAAGCGGTCGATGGGCTGTCGCGCGAGCAGTTGCAGGATACCGAGGAACTGACCGAAATCTGCCGCCTGGCCGCGCGCCGCTGGTTTCACAAGGCGTACGACAAGAAGCCGGTGACCAAGGTCCACGTCATGCGACTGTGATCGCCCGGCGGGCGGTCCCGTGATAGCATCGGTGCCATGCGCATAGCTCTACCGATCCTCCTGGCTCTGCTTGCTGGATGGGCCGCGCCCGCCAGCGCGGAGGTCGCCATTTCGCGGCGCGACTGCCAGCAACTGGTGCGGCACGAACCGGCTCCCGATGTCGCCTACCAGCCGGGCGTCGATGTACACGGGCGGCCAGTGGTTCCGGCCGATCTGGGTGGAGGTTCGCAGATCGAGCTGCCCGACGTGATCTATATCCCGATCGAGGTGCTGATCCAGGACCGGTTCCATATCCCGGCCAATTCTGTGCTGTTCAAGGCCACCGCCGAGGTCGGCGTCGCCGAGCTGCGCGGCAATCAGGTCTATTACGAGGATCAGTTGCTGAGCGACCCCGAAACCGCCGCCCTGGAGGCCGCTTGCCGGGAGCGGTTCGACATCAAATAGGCGCGAGTTTCGCCTCCCCCAACTTGGGGGCGG
>DASYRS010000246.1:0-6575 GCA_036004205.1 Dongiaceae bacterium | reverse complement strand
GAGGCGATCTTGAAACCGGGCAGCGCGGTCGCAAATATCTATGGCAGGAACGCGATTTCGGAGCGGCACCGGCATCGCTACGAAGTGAACATCAATTACAAGGAGCGGCTGGAAAAGCAGGGGCTGCTGTTCTCCGGCATGTCGCCGGACGGCATCCTGCCGGAGATCGTGGAAATTCCCGACCATCCGTGGTTCATTGGCGTCCAGTTCCATCCGGAATTGAAATCGCGCCTGTTCGAGCCGCATCCGCTGTTTGTTTCGTTCATCGGCGCGGCGGTGACACAGGCCCGCTTGGTGTAAGGTGGCTGCCATGACAAACCCGCGCCACGTGAAGATCCACAATATCGAGATCGGCAACGACAAGCCGTTTGCCCTGATCGCCGGACCATGCCAGCTCGAGAGCCGCGCCCACGCACAGGAGATGTGCGGCGCGCTGACCGAATTGACGCGCAGCCTCGGCATCGGGCTCATCTACAAGACCAGCTTCGACAAGGCGAACCGCACCAGCGCGACCGCGGCGCGTGGCCTCGGCATGGAAAAGAGCCTGCCGATCCTGGCGGAGCTGCGCGAGAAATTCGACGTGCCGGTGCTGACCGACGTGCACGCGCCGGAGCAATGCGCGCCGGTCGCCGAAGCGGTCGACGTGCTGCAGATTCCGGCCTTCCTGTGCCGGCAGACCGACCTCGTGGTCGCCGCCGCCAAGACCGGCCGCGCCATCAACATCAAGAAGGGCCAATTCCTCGCGCCCTGGGACATGAAGAATGTCGCCGCCAAGTGCCACGATGCCGGCAATGACAGCGTGCTGCTGTGCGAGCGCGGCGCCAGCTTCGGCTACAACACGCTGGTCAGCGACATGCGCGCGCTGCCGATCCTCGCCGAGACCGGCTATCCGGTGGTGTTCGACGCCACCCACTCCGTGCAGCAGCCGGGCGGGCAGGGCACGTCGAGCGGCGGGCAGCGCGAATTCGTGCCGGTGCTGGCGCGCGCCGCCGTCGCGATCGGCGTCGCCGCCGTCTTCATGGAAACCCACAAGGACCCCGACCACGCCCCGTCCGACGGCCCCAACATGGTGCCGTTCAAGCACCTGCGCCGCGTGCTGGAAACCCTGCTCGCGCTCGACAAGATCGCCAAGTCCCGGCCGATCGAGAACATCGCGCCGTAACGATCTTCTTCCACTGTCATCCCGGCCGAGCGCAGCGAGGGCCGGGACCCATGCTATCTCTCCGCGTTACTGAATCGCCCCATGGGTCCCGGCTCTGCGCCACTGCGTGGCTTGGCCGGGATGACAGTAAGGGGGCTCCTTTCCGTTGTCGAACGATTGACCGTCATGCGGGAACCGGCCTAGGCTTTTCGCATGGAAGGCGATGGCCGAGACTCTGGAGCGCAACCTGAGAGCCCGACGGACGAGCCCGATCGCGGCCGCTTCGGCCAATTCCAGGATCTTCTCGACAAGACCCGCCAGCACAAGGCCTACAGCCTGATCGGCTATGTGGTCCGGCGATTCAGCCGCGATTCCTGCCCGTCGGTCGCCTCTTCCCTCAGCTATACCTCGCTGCTGGCGATGGTGCCGATGATGGCGATCGGCCTTGCCATGTTCGCGGCGTTCCCGGCCTTCAGCAACATGCGCGAGACCCTGCTGCGCTCGCTGATCGAGAATGCGGCACCGAGCCTGGCCGTCATGGTCGAGGAGCATCTGCAGACCTTCATCCGCAATGCCGGCGAGACGACCGGCGTCGGCATTCTCGGCCTGGCCGTCACGGCGCTCCTCCTCATCAACACGATCCAGACCGCCTTCGATCGCATCTGGGGCGGCGGGCGGGGGTTCAAGATCCAGCGCTTCCCGGTCTACTGGGCGCTCATCACGCTGGGGCCGATCCTGTTCGGCATCGCCTTCTCGATTTCCAGCTATGCCTTCGCGCTGGCGCAATCGTCGAGCTACATATCGGGGGCAGTGCGCCTCTATGCGGCGATCGCGCCGTTCGTGCTGGAGGCGGTCGGATTCCTGCTGTTCTATCGCCTGATGCCGACGCGGCCTGTCCGCTGGATGGACGCGGCCACCGGCGCCATCATTGCCGCCGTGCTGTTCGAGCTTCTGAAGCGCGCCTTCGGCTACTATCTCGGTTTTCTCGGCAACTACCAGACGGTTTACGGCGCACTGGCGACGCTGCCGATCTTCCTCATCTGGATGTATCTCGGATGGCTGGTCGTGCTGATCGGCGCGGAGATCACGGCCTCGCTGCCGGAATGGCGCTCCGGCCGGCGCGATCCCGACGAGCGGCCGCGGCGCGGCGATGTCCTCGGCCTCGCGCTCGGCGCGCTCGCCAGCCTGCGCGCGATCCAGAGCACGTCGAGCGGCGGCGAGAAACTGGACTATATGAGCCGCGAGCTGGGCGCCGAAATCGGCAAGCTCACCTATGTGATGGACATGCTGCGCGGCGCGCGCTTCGTGGTGAGGAGCGACAACCGCCGCTGGGTCCTGGCGCGCGACCTCAACGATGTCACGCTGAACGATCTGGTCAACGCCCTCAACCTCAGCCTGGCCGACGTCCAGGACTGCCCCAAGCAGACCATGAGCGTGATGACCGACCTGGCCGCGAGCGAGCGCGGCCTGCTCAACCGGACCATCGAGGATTGCCTGAAGTCCCACGGACTGCGCTGATGGCGGCGGAGGGGACGCCGCCGCTCGCAGCCCGGCGCGCTTACGGCTCCATCCCGCGCACGGTGTGGGTCCTGGGGTTCGTCAGCCTGTGCATGGATACCTCCTCGGAGATCATCCACGCCTTGCTGCCCCTGTTCCTGACCGGGACCCTCGGCGCCAGCGTGGCCATGGTCGGGCTGATCGACGGAATCGCCGAATCCACCGCATCGATCGCCAAGGTGTTCTCGGGCTATCTCTCCGACCGCATCGGCCGGCGCAAGCCGCTCATCCTGCTGGGCTACGGGCTGGCGGCCCTGTCCAAGCCGCTGTTCCCGCTCGCCGGCAGCGCGGGCCTGGTGCTGGGTGCGCGCTTCGCGGACCGCATCGGCAAGGGGCTGCGCGGGGCGCCGCGCGACGCACTGGTGGCGGACGTGACGCCGGAACCGCTGCGCGGCCGCGCCTACGGGCTGCGACAGGCGCTCGACACGGTCGGCGCCTTTGTCGGTCCCTTGGCCGCGGTCGCCTTGATGGTGCTGCTCGCCAACGACATCCGCGCCGTGTTCTGGATCGCCGTTATTCCCGCCGTGCTGGCCGTGCTCCTGGTCATCGGCGGAATCGAGGATCGCGGCACCGCGCCGGCCAATGGAGGAGCGCCCATTCGCACCGGCGATCTGCGGCGTCTCGGCCATGGCTACTGGCTGGTCGTGGCAATCGGGCTCGTCCTGTCGCTGGCACGCTTCAGCGAGGCCTTCCTGGTGCTTAAGGCGACGGCCGAGGGCCTGCCGCTCGCCTTCGCGCCGATGGTCCTGGTGGTCATGAACACGGTCTATGCGATCGGCGCCTATCCGGCGGGCGCGCTCGCCGACAATTTCGGTCCGCGCGGGCTGCTGGTTGCGGGACTTGCGGCGCTGGTCGCCGCCGACCTGTCACTGGCGCTGTTGCCCGGCCTTGCGGCGGCCTTCGTCGGCATTGCGCTGTGGGGCGCGCATATGGCCCTGACGCAGGGCTTGCTCTCGAAGCTGGTCGCGGAGCATGCGCCGGCCGAGCTTCGCGGCTCCGCCTTCGGCCTGTTCAATCTCGCGACCGGCGGTGCCCTGTTGGCCGCCAGCCTGTTCGCGGGCTGGATCTGGGACCGGTCCGGCCCCGCCGCCACCTTTTTGTGTGGCGCCGGCTTCGCGTTCGCCGCTGCGATCATGGTGGCGGCGTGGCGGGCGAGGCCGCGCGCCTGAGCCCGCATTTTCGCTAGACCGTCACGCCCCCTGCGATATAACGGGCGCAAACCATCCCGAGGGAGCAAGGCATGAGTGCGATCGTCGATGTGCACGCGCGGCAAATCCTGGACAGCCGCGGCAATCCGACCGTGGAGGTCGATGTCGCGCTGGAGAGCGGCGCCACCGGCCGGGCCGCCGTGCCGTCGGGCGCTTCCACCGGCGCGCACGAGGCGGTCGAGCTGCGCGACGGCGACAAGAGCCGCTACCTGGGCAAGGGCGTCCTCAGCGCGATCGAGGCCGTGAATGGCGAAATTCAGGACGCGATCGGCGGGCTGGAAGGCGCCGACCAGGTGCGCCTCGATGAGATCATGATCGAGCTGGACGGCACGCCCAACAAGGCGCGCCTCGGCGCCAACGCGATCCTGGGCGTCAGCCTTGCGGTGGCGAAGGCTGCGGCGGCGGAGGCGGGCCTGCCGCTCTATCGCTATGTCGGGGGCGCGCAGGCGCGGGTCCTGCCGGTGCCGATGATGAACATCATCAACGGCGGCGCCCATGCCGACAACCCGATCGACTTCCAGGAATTCATGATCATGCCGGTGGCGGCCGAGAGCTGCGCCGAGGCGATCCGCTGGGGCGCCGAATGCTTCCACGCCTTGAAGGCGCAGCTGAAGGCCGCCGGCCACAGCACCAATGTCGGCGACGAAGGCGGCTTCGCGCCCAACCTGAAGAGCGCCGAGGACGCGCTCGACTTCATCATGAAGGCGGTCGAGAAAGCCGGCTTCAAGCCGGGCGAGCAGGTGGCGCTGGCGCTCGATACCGCCTCCACCGAGTTCTACAAGAACGGCCAATACAACATGGAGGGCGAGGGCAAGGTGCTGGATAGCGCCGGCATGGTCGCGCTCTATTCCAAGCTGGTGTCGGCCTATCCGATCCTTTCGATCGAGGACGGCATGGCGGAAGACGACTGGGACGGCTGGAAGGCGCTGACCCGCGCCATCGGCGATCGGGTGCAGCTGGTCGGCGACGACCTCTTCGTCACCAATCCCGAGCGCCTGGCGACCGGCATCGAGCGCGGCATCGCCAACGCCATCCTGGTCAAGGTCAACCAGATCGGCACCCTGACCGAGACCCTGACCGCGGTGGAGATGGCGCACAAGGCGGGCTATCGCGCCGTCATGTCCCACCGCTCGGGCGAGACCGAGGATTCGACCATCGCCGACCTGGCCGTCGCCACCAATTGCGGGCAGATCAAGACCGGATCGCTCTCGCGCTCCGACCGCATCGCGAAATACAACCAGCTGCTCCGCATCGAGGAAGGCCTCGGCTCCGCCGCGCGCTACGGCGGCCGCGCCGCCCTGGCGCGCCAGGGGCGGTAAGAAAACCGAGCCATCGATGAACCTCACCGATTTCAAAGTTTTGACCTTCGATGTCGTCGGCACATTGATCGACTTCGAAACCGGCGTCCTACGGGCGATTCGCAGCCTGGGCGGGGCTAAGGCCGCGGCGGCCACCGACGATGAAATCTTTGAGCCCTACAAGCGCGGCCGCGATCGGTTCTATGGCCGTTCGTCGTTCGCCATGAAGGACGTCTATCTCCATCTTGCCGGTGAATTGGGGTTTCGAAACGACGAAGCGACGGCGGACGCCTTTCAGCTGGCCGTGCTGCGCTGGCCGGCCTTCCCCGATTCCGCGCAGGCCCTGAGGCGTCTTAGAAGGAATTTCCGCCTGGTCGCGATGACCAACGCCGATCGAACGGCATTTTCAGCTTACGCCGCGACGCTGGGCAATCCGTTCCACGACAGCGTCACCTGCGACGAAACCGGATGCGCCAAGCCAAATCCGGCATTCTTCGCCTTCAATCTCGGCCGACAATCGGCGTCCGGCTATCGCCAGCCTGATATCCTTCATGTCGCGCAGAGCCAATACCATGACATCGGCATTGCCGCGGAGCTCGGATACAAGACCTGCTGGATCGAACGGCGGCAGGGACAAAAAGGCTTCGGCGGCACGCCGGAACCCAAGGCGCTGACCAAGCCCGACTTTCATTTTTCGTCGCTCCAGCAACTGGCCGATGCAGTGGATGCGGAACTCGGCGCTCGCGCTGTCGCCGGGGAATAGGTAGCGCGGCAGATTCGTTATTTTATTGACGAGACGAATCCTTGTGTGATTCCGTCTCGTCATGCAGGTACGGCGCGAATTTCAACGGCGACTCAAGTCTTTGGCGGCCCAGCTCCTGGGCGCGTGCGTCGCCGGCTATTTCATCTATCACGCCGTCCAGGGCGATCGCGGCATCCTCGCCTGGCTGCGCGTCAACCAGCAGCTCGAGGCGGCGCAGCAGGAGCTGGTGCAGAGTACGGCCGACCGCGCGGCGCTGGAGCAGCGGGTCGCGCTGCTCAGCAATTCCTCGCTCGATCTCGACATGCTGGAAGAGCGGGCGCGCATCATGCTGAACTTCAGCGATCCGAACGACGTCGTCATCTTCCTGCCGAGCAATAAACCAACCGGCAGCGCACCGCAGAGATAGCGAAAATTCCCTGATTAACTGAATTCCAGTTAATCTTGTATTTGTCATATGAAACAATAGTTTAAGTCCCTTGCTTTTTGCACTTTCGCTACCCATAATCCGCGAAAAGCGGCCTAAAGCCGTCCGATCATTCCCAAGCTCGCCACTCCAGCCAGTCAGGGGTTAACCATGGCGAAACCCGCGCAGAGCCGCGCTGTCAAGA
>DASYRS010000245.1:0-4920 GCA_036004205.1 Dongiaceae bacterium | reverse complement strand
ACGGACACCGGAGCCGGCATGAGCAAGGACGTGGCCGAGCGGGCCCTCGAGCCGTTCTTCACGACCAAGCCGATCGGAAAGGGCACCGGACTTGGACTCAGCATGGTCTATGGTTTCGTCAAGCAATCGAAGGGTCACATCAAGATCTACAGCGAGCTCGGCCACGGCACGACCGTCAAGCTCTATCTCCCGGCCGCGGCGACCGATCAGGAGGACAGCCGCGTTGCATCCGATCAGAGCGATCTTCCGACGGCAAAGGAAGGCGAGACCGTACTGGTCGTCGAGGATGATACGATGGTTCTTCGCCTCGCTGTCCAGCTCTTGACGACGCTGGGCTACCGGACCATCGAGGCGCACGATGGACCGGAGGCATGCGCGATCCTGGATCAGGCCGGGCGGGTCGATCTGCTGTTCACCGACGTCGTGTTGCCGAAGGGCATGAATGGCACCGCCCTTGCCCGCGAAGCGCAGCGGCGCCGGCCGGGGCAGCGGGTGCTCTACATGTCCGGCTATACCGCCAACGCGATCGTCCATCACGGCGTGCTGGACAAGGGCGTGCATCTGCTCACCAAGCCGTTCCGCAAGGTCGAGCTGGCGCGCAAGGTGCGTCAGGTACTCGACGAGGACAAATCTCAATAGCAGACGCCGTGCCGGGACCGCATGGCAGCGTTGAGTCCAGCGAAGTTGTGACGCCTGAAACGCAGGATGAAGATGCGCCGGCGCGTTTCAGCAGGAAGAAAGCCCCGCAGGGTGCGTCCAACTTTGAACTCGACCATCCAAACCGCAGCGTTTGCGCTGCAGACCACGGAACTGACCAAGCGTTTCGGCGATACTCTGGCGGTTGACCGAGTCTCGATCTCGGCCAGGCCAGGGGAGATTCTGGGGCTGATCGGCCCCAACGGCGCCGGCAAGAGCACTCTCATTAAGATGCTGAGCACGCTGCTGCCTGTAACATCGGGCCGCGCGGTGATCGCCGGATACGACGTCGCGACGGCGCCGGCGGAGGTGCGCCGGCGGATCGGCTATGTTCCGCAACTCGTCTCCGCCGACGGGTCTTTGACCGGGTACGAGAATCTCCTGTTGTCGGCGCGGCTCTATGCCATCCCGCGGCCTGAGCGCAAGGACCGCATCCGCCAGGCGCTGGGCGTGATGGGCCTCACGTCGGCGGCCGATCAGCTGGTGCAGCGTTATTCCGGCGGCATGATCCGGCGCCTGGAGATCGCGCAAAGCCTGCTGCACCAGCCCGAAGTTCTGTTCCTGGACGAGCCGACCGTCGGCCTCGATCCGGTGGCGCGCCAATCGGTCTGGCAGCATGTGCTGCATCTGAAGGAGGTGCTGCGCACCACCATGCTGGTCACCACGCACTATATGGAAGAGGCCGACGATCTATGCGACCGCATCGCGCTCATCCACCACGGGCAGATTTCCGCGATCGGCACGCCGGCGGAATTGAAAGCGCGGGTAGGCCCCGACGCGACCTTGGACGATGTGTTCGCCGAGCTTGCCGGCACCGATCTGCAATCGCGCGACGACTACAAGTCGGTCCGCCGCGCCAGAGCGAGCGCACGCAGCCATGGCTAGCCGAACCGTCTCCGGCGCGACCGTCGACTTCCTCGTCCAGGTGTTCGCGATCGCCGACGCCGAATTCCGCAAGCTGCGCCACGATCCGATCGAGCTCGCGACCCGCGCGGTGCAGCCGATGCTGTGGCTGCTGCTGTTCGGCCAGGTGATGGCGCAGATCCGCGGCCTCTCCGGCGGCAGCGGCAAGTACCTCGATTTCCTCTCCGCCGGCATCCTGGCGCAGAGCGTGCTGTTCACCGCGATCTTCTACGGCATCTCCGCGATCTGGGAGCGCGATCTCGGCATCCTGCATCGCTATTTGGTGAGCCCGGCGGCGCGCCCGGCCCTGGTGCTGGGCAAGGCGCTGTCGGCGGCGGTGCGCGGCTTTTCCCAGGCCGTCATCATCTACGCGCTGGCGCTGGTGCTCGGCATCGGCGTCAGCCTGCTGCCCTCGCACATCGTGGGCGCGATCCTGTTCGTCGCGCTGGGCTCGATCCTGTTCTCCACCCTGTCGCTGATCATGGCGTGCCTGGTGAAGACGCGCGAACGCTTCATGGGCATCGGCCAGGTCATGACCATGCCGATCTTCTTCGCCAGCAACGCGATCTATCCCATCAGCCTGATGCCGCATTGGCTGCAGAATATCGCCAGCCTCAATCCGCTAACCTACGAGGTCGACGCCCTGCGCGCCCTGATGCTGCAGGGCGGGGCCAGCGTCTATGGCCTTGCCAGCGACGCCGGTATCTTGATCGCGACCTCGGCCGTGCTGGTCGTCATCGCGGCCAAGCTCTATCCGCGCATGGTCATCTGAAGCCGCCACGGTTCGCATTGCCGTCTCCGACGTTTTGAGTTAATAGGGTAATGCGACGCATTCGCAGTTAGCCCCCCAACCGGCCCGCGAACGCAGGTGCATCGCGTCCGTGGCAGTTTTGGGGGATAGCTGGGATGAGTTGCGGGCAAGGCGCCGCCAGGCTTGGCGCGCGGGTGGGGACGATTGTGACCGGAGCGGCCCTGGCGGTCGCGGCGGGACTGAACGCGGCGCAGGCGGAAAGCTGGCAACAGCGGCTGGACGCGCTTGAAGCCGGCGCGCCGGCGAAACTGGAGTTCGGCGCGCCGCAGCTGGCGCAGGAAACGCAGTCCGACGAGCCGATCACCCTTGGCCCCGTGAAGGTGGAGGGCGAAGGCGAAAGCGCCACCGGGCCGGTCGAGGGCTATGTCGCGACCGAGGGCACCACCGGCAGCAAGACCGACACGCCGATCATCGAAACGCCGCAATCCATCTCGGTCATCAGCAAGGACCGCCTGGACGAGCAGGCGGCGGGGAGCCTCGCCGAGGCGCTGCGCTATTCGGCCGGCGTCACGGGCGAATTGTTCGGGATGGATCAGCGCGGCTATGGGATCAGCATCCGCGGCTTCGAGGTCGACGAGGGTGGTTTCTTCCGCGACGGATTGCAGCTCAAAGGCACCTCCTTCTCGGCGTTCCTGCCGCTCGACCTTTATGGCGCCGAGCGGCTCGAGATCCTGCGCGGCCCTGCCTCTGTGCTCTATGGGCAGAACAGCCCCGGCGGCATCATCAACTATGTGAGCAAGCGGCCGACTAGCGAGCCCTTCCACGAGATCGAGGCCGGCGCCGGTACCTTCGACCGCTTCGAGGGCAAGTTCGATCTGAGCGGCCCGATCACCGAGGACGGCACGCTGCTCTATCGTGTGACCGGCCTCGCGCGCGACAGCCACACACAGACCGATTTCGTCAATGACGACCGCATCTTTATCGCCCCGGCGCTCACCTTTGCCGGTGAGGATACCACGCTGACCCTGCTCGCCGACTACCAGCACGACGATGCCGGCTGGGGCATCCAGTTCCTGCCAGCGTCTGGCACCGTGCTCGACAATCCCAACGGCCGGATTCCGCGCCACACCTTCACCGGCGAACCGGATTTCGATCGCTACGTGCTCGACCAATTCTCGATCGGCTACCTGCTCGAGCATCGGTTCGACGAGGTCTTCACCGTGCGGCAGAACGCGCGCTATTCCGACCTCGATAACGACGCGGACGTGGTGTACGGCGCCGGCTTGGTCGACGACCGCACGCTCGCGCGCATCGGCGACGAGGGCAAGTCGAAGATGGGCGCCTTCACCATCGACAACCAGGCCGAGGCGAAATTCGAAACCGGCCCGATCGCCCACACGGCCTTGTTCGGCGTCGATTACCAGCGCTACCGCTTCAGCGATTACGGCGCCTCGTTCGATGTCGCCGACCTCGACATCTACGATCCCGACTACGGGGCCGGGCTCTCGAACAAGTCGGTCTACGAGGACAGCGATACCAAGCAGCGCCAGATCGGCATCTACGCGCAGGAGCAGGCCAAGCTGTTCGACAAATTGGTGATCCTGCTGGGCGGCCGCTACGACTTTGCGCGGTCGGAGTTCGACGACGATGCCAGCGACACCCGCAGCACGTCGAAGGACCGCGCCTTCACCGGGCGTGCCGGCCTGGTCTATCTGTTCGACAACGGCCTCGCGCCGTATGTCAGCTACTCGGAATCCTTCCAGCCGGTGCTGGAAACGGACGTCGACGGCAATCCGTTCAAGCCGGAGGAGGGCCGGCAGTACGAGGTCGGCATCAAGTACCAGCTGCCGGGCTGGAACAGCTTCGTGATGGCATCAATCTTCGACCTGGTGAAGCAGAATGTGCTGACGCCGGACCCGGCCGATCCTCTCAACAACCAGGTGCAGACCGGCGAGATCCGCTCGCGCGGAATCGAGCTGGAAGGCGTGGCGAGCTTCGATTTCGGCCTCGACGTGACCGCGGCCTACGCTTTCCTCGACGCCGAGATCACCAAGAGCAATGCCGAGGGCGAAAAAGGCAAGCGGCCGGGCCAGACCGCGCAGCACACGGCTTCGCTGTGGGCCGACTACACGATCCCGGAGGGCGATTTCACCGGTCTCGGCTTCGGCGCCGGCGTGCGCTATATCGGGCCGAGCTTCGGCGACAATCTGGAAGAGCTGGACGTGCCCGGCTACACGCTGGCGGACGCCGCGATCCACTACGAGTGGAACAGCTTCAAGTTCGCGCTCAATGCCAGCAACATCTTCGACAAGGCCTATGTCGCCTCGTGCTTCGGCGAGACCTCGTGCTTCTATGGCGAACGGCGCACGGTGCTGGGGACTGTGACCTATCGCTGGTAGGCTGCGTCAGCGCCGGTCGAGCGTGAACAGGTCCTGCGGCTGCTTGACGCCGCGCAAGGCGTAGCGCCCGACCGAGACCAGGCGCGCGCCGGAATTGCCGAGCGCGGCGGCGAAGGGCGCGGAGACCAGCATCTTCTGATCGGCGGAGCGGCACATCGCGGCGATCCGGCT
>DASYRS010000244.1:0-2930 GCA_036004205.1 Dongiaceae bacterium | reverse complement strand
AGCCGAACATCGCCATCGGCGGGCACGGCGCGGAGCCGGCCGGACACGTCGTCTATCCGCGGCGGGACGAACTGCTGCTGCTTCACTACAAGTGGCTCGGCATCGAGTATCTGGCGAAGCGGCATGAGCTGCTCGACACCGGCCTGCGCGCCGGCGATCGTGCCAACGGCTGGGGCGTGCACTACAAGCTGGATCGAGCTCAGCTCGAAAGACATTTTGAGAGTATGTGGCGGAACGCCGTCGATATCCGGGATCCCGCCTACGTGCCTTGGCGGGATCATCCCCATCCGCGGTTTTGGCGGTCGGAACAACCGGCCCCGTGCGTCGCCAAGCGCCCCCCGCGGCGCCATCCGCGCCTCCACCGGCTATGGATGCACCTCAAAAAGGGCCTGCGCGGGAAGCTCCCAGCCTGAAAGTCAAGCCACATCCGGCCCGGGCGCAATACTTCCGCGAATTCCTCAAGTCATACAAAAGTCTAGTTGCGCCGGATTCGGCGGCTTCGTAACGTCGCGGACCCTTGGTGGGGAAGGCTGGGGTCGAGTCGCGCCTGGGATCGCGCCGTGACCTGAACAGCGGAAGGACCGGACGCATCATGCTCTATCAAGCGATCGAGGCCCATTTGGCGAGCCTCGCGCCCGCGCGGCTGACGGCGCGCTGGATGCACCAGATGATGTCGCATCCGATGCTGCCGCATTCCTACACCACCGGCTTTCGCGCCGCCGCCGCCTGGTTCGAATTGTTCGACCGCGCCACCCAGCGCCGCCTGAAGCCTGCCTTCCTGCTCGACGCGACCGAGATCGCGGGCGCCCGCGTCGCGGTGCGCGAAGAAGTGGTGACGGAAAAGCCGTTCTGCCGCCTGCTGCATTTCGCGCGCGACGTGAAACGCACGAACAACGATCCGCATGTGCTGGTGGTGGCGCCGATGTCGGGCCATCACGCGACCTTGCTGCGCGGCACCATCGAGACGCTGCTACCCCGGCACGAGGTCTATGTCACCGACTGGACCGACGCGCGGCTGGTGCCGCTCAGCGCCGGCAGCTTCGACCTCGCCGACTATATCGATTATGTCGTCGACTTCCTGCGCGTCCTGGGTCCGGAGACCCACGTCATCGCGGTGTGCCAGCCTTCACCGCCGGTTCTCGCCGCGACGGCCTTGATGGCGGCGGATTGCGATCCCGCGACGCCGAAGAGCCTGACGCTGATGGGCGGACCGGTCGACACGCGCGTCAGCCCGACTCAGGTCAATGTCGTCGGCGCCAGCCAGAGCCTCGACTGGTTCGAGCGCAAGGTGATTGACCTGGTGCCGCCGCATTATCCCGGCGCGATGCGGCGGGTCTATCCGGGGTTCCTCCAGCTCGGCGGCTTCATGTCGATGAACCCGGACCGTCACGTCCAGTCGCACATCGAATTCTTCCATCACCTGGTGGTGGGCGACGGCGAAAGCGCGGCAGGACACCGGCGCTTCTACGACGAGTATTTGTCCGTCATGGACCTCTCGGCGGATTTCTATCTCGACACCATCCGCCATGTGTTCCAGGAGCACTCGCTGCCGACCGGCACCTTCACCCATCGCGGCGAAAAGGTGGAGCCGGCCGCGATCAGGAAGACCGCGCTGATGACCATCGAGGGCGAGCTCGACGATATCTCCGGCTTGGGCCAGACCAAGGCCGCGCACGACCTCTGCCGCAACATCCCCGCCGCGAAACGCCGCCACCTGGAACAGGAAGGCGTCGGCCATTACGGCATCTTCAACGGCCGCAAATGGCGCCAGTTCATCTATCCGGCCTGGGCGGAGTTCGTGCGGGCGGCGAAGTAGGCGCCTTGGATTTTTCTATTGTCCGCCGCCTGGTTGGCAAAGTTCCGCCAGCACCTGGCGCAGGTCGCGTGGTTTCGGCGGCTTGCTGAGGACGCGGTCGACATGGGGCGGGATGTCGTCGTCGGAAATCAGTCGTTGACCCCAGCCGGTCAAAAGGATGACCGGCATGGCCGGTGCAGCTTCCTTGACTGCGCTTGCAACCCGCCGGCCGTCGACGTACGGCATGCCAAGGTCTGTGATGACGGCGGAGAAGGTTTCGCCGCGCTGGATTGCTTGCCGGAATGCGTCGATCCCCGCCTGACCGCCGCTGGCTTCCGACACCGCATGGCCCTCGGCTTCGAGTATGTCACGCAGCGCCCTGAGGAGCATCGGGTCATCGTCGACGAGCAGAAGGCGCAGACGCAGCGGCGTCGCCGGCACGGCCGTGACCGGCGCTGCGCTTGGCGCAACTGAGGCTGGCACCGGGAAGTTCAGGCAGATACTCGTGCCCTTGCCTTTCACGCTTTGAATGTCGATCTCGGCGCCATGCCGCTGCACGACGCCATAGACCATTGCGAGGCCCAGTCCCGTTCCGCGCTCGCCCTTGGTCGTGAAAAACGGCTCGAGGCACCGCCCGCGCGTATCGTCGTCCATGCCGATCCCGGTGTCGACGATTTCGGCCTGGACGTCGCCGATCCCTCCGGGCCGATTCTTGACCTTGGTGCGCAGGGTCACGGTGCCGCCCATCGGCATGGCGTCAACCGCGTTGAACACGAGATTGACCAGTGCTTCCCGAATTTCGCTCTCAACACCGAGGATGGGCGGCGGATCCTGTGCCAACTCGGTGTGGATCGAAATCACGATGCCGCGCTGCAACGCCATGTCGCTCCAGCGCGCGCGCGTGAGGTCTATGACCTGCTGGACCAGGTCATTCAATTGCAGGGGCAAGAGCACCACCTCCCCCTCGCGCAGGCGATAGAACTCCTTCATGCGGGAAACGGTGTGGGCGACATCGTCAACCGCGCGCTGGACGATTGTCAGGTAATCGCGGGCGCGTGGGCTGAGGTCGGACTGACTTTCCAGCAGGGCTTCCGTGTAGAGCGTTGCTGGCGACAGGGCGTTGTTGATGTCGTGT
>DASYRS010000243.1:0-5619 GCA_036004205.1 Dongiaceae bacterium | reverse complement strand
AACTGCACCGGATCGATCAGAAAGGAATTCGCGATCCAGAAATAGCCGGCGAGGCAATGGCCGAAGCCCCACCACCAGCCGGCCCCGAATGCCGCGCGCCGACGCTCCGCGGTCTCCGCCGCCCAGATCAGCGCGACCACGCCGATTGGGAACAGCGGCAAGGCATTGACTGGCGGAAAGGCCAGCGCGGCGATCGCGCCGCAGATCATCAGGAGCAGCCGGCGGGTCCACCGGCCGCGCCGCAGGAACCAGGCCTGGCAGCGGCCGGCAAAGCCGGCAACAGTGCCGCTGGCCGCTCTGCTCATTGCAAGTTCAGAGGACATGGTTCTGGAGCGCGGGACCACCACCCGCCATCACGCGCGCTCGGCCGGCGCGATCGGCTTGGCGTTGCGCACGCGCAGGCGCTTGATGCGGCGCGGGTCGGCGTCGACCACCTCGAACGCAATGCCGGAGGAATGGGTCACCAGTTCGCCGCGCGATGGCACCCGGTCGGTCAGCGACATGACGAGGCCGCCGAGCGTGTCGATATCGTGGACGCGCTCTTCCTCCGTCAGGACCGGGCCGACGCGCGATTCGAATTCCTCGATGGTGGTGCGCGCATCGGCGAGCCACGTGCCGTCCGGGCGCTGTACCAGGCCGGGTCCGCGCACCACGTCGTGCTCGTCCTCGATCTCGCCGATCACTTCCTCGACCAGATCCTCGATGGTGACAAGGCCGTCGATGCCGCCGAACTCGTCCACCACCAGGGCGATGTGGGCGCGCGACAGGCGCATTTGCAGCAGCAGATCGAGCACGCGGATGGACGGCGCCACGAACATCGGCGCGCGCATGATCTTCTGAAGCTGAAAGGTCTCGGGCTCGAAGATATAAGGCAGCACGTCCTTGATGTGGACAATGCCGACGATCTCGTCCAGGTCGCTGCGATAGATCGGCACGCGCGAATGGCCGTGCTCGCGCACCAGCTGGATGAGGCGGCGGAAATCGATATCCTCCGGCGCGGCGCGAATATCGACGCGTGGAGTCATCACATCATAGGCGGTCTTCTCACCCAGCTTCAGGATATTGAGCAGCAGCGAGGACTCGCCGGTCGGTGGCTGATCGGTGTCGGTGGTCTCGCTTTCCTCGATCAGCTCTTCGATCGCCTCGCGCAAGGCGGCTTCGCTGCTGCGGCGCTTGAGGAAGCGGAACAGGCCGCGCAAACCTTTTTTCTGTCTTTCCTCGGCGGTCAGTTCGCTCATTGGCGCAGCTCATAGGGGTTGGCGATGCCCATGCCGGCCAGCGCGGCGATCTCCAGCGCTTCCATGGCCTCGGCGTCGCGGTCTTGCTCGTGATCATAGCCCAGGAGATGCAGCACGCCATGCACCGCGAGGTGCGAGAGGTGATGCGCGACGCTCTTGCGCTGGGCCTTGGCTTCGCGCGCGATCACGCCGGAGGCAAGGACCACGTCGCCCAGCAGCCACGGCATGCCCGCTTTCGGGCGCTCTGCATCCAGCGCCGCGAAGGACAGGACGTTGGTCGGCTTGTCCTTGCCCCGATAGGCGCGGTTCAAGGCGCGCATGCGCTTGTCGTCGGTGAGGACGAAGGAGATCTCGTGCCCGACGCGCGAGCCCTTCCAGCCGTCGTCCCTCGCCTCGGCCAGCGCATCGCGGGCGGCGCGGCGCAACACGCGCGCGGCATCGGGCGCCAGCTTGGCCCAGCTCGGGTCTTCGATGGAGATCGCGATGGAAAGGCGTGGTCGGTCCGCCATCAGGAGCATTGGACGGCGGTCAGCCGTCCACCCCCTTGTTGGACTCAGAGACGGGTGACGCCGAACGACTCGTCTTCTTTCGGTCGCGCGAATCGTAGGCGGTGACGATCTTCTGAACCAGGTGGTGGCGCACCACGTCGCGGTTGGAGAAGCGCACCGTGCCGATGCCCTCGACATTCTCGATGGCCTCGAGCGCGTCCCGGAGGCCCGACTTCTGCCCCGGCGGCAGGTCGATCTGGGTCAGGTCGCCGTTGACCGCCATGCGCGAATTCTCGCCGAGGCGCGTCAGAAACATCTTCATCTGCATGGGCGAGGTGTTCTGCGCCTCGTCCAGGATCACGAAGGAATTGGCCAGGGTGCGGCCGCGCATGAAGGCGAGCGGCGCCACCTCGATCTCGCCGGTAGTCAGGCGCTTCATCACCTGGTCGCCCGGCATCATGTCGTGCAGCGCGTCATAGAGCGGGCGCAGATAGGGATCGACCTTTTCCTTGAGATCGCCGGGCAGGAAGCCCAGCCGCTCGCCCGCCTCGACCGCGGGGCGCGACAGGATGATGCGATCGACCGTGCCCTTGGCCAGCATTGCCACCGCGACTGCAACCGCCAGATAGGTCTTGCCGGTGCCGGCGGGGCCGATGCCGAACACCAGCTCCTGGTCGTGCAGCATGCGGATATAGCGCGCTTGCGCTGCGGAGCGCGGCGTGATCAGGCGCTTCTGGGTCTTGATCGAAGTGCCGTCGCCCAGGTTCTTGGTGCCGAACAGATTGGGCTCCGCGCCGTCGTCGGAGCGGCCATCGTCCTCCTGGCGCGACAGGCGGATGGCGGCGTCGACGTCGTGCTTGTCGAGCGCCTGCCCGCGTTTCAGGCGCTGATAGAGCCCGGTCAGGATCTGCCGCGCGGTCGCGACGCCGTCCTCGGCGCCCGAGATGATGAGCTGGTTGCCGCGCGAGACCATGGAGACGCCAAGCTCCCGCTCCAGCCGCGCCAGATGCTGGTCGTGCTCGCCGAACAGCAGTGGCAGCAGCCGGTTATCGTCGAATTGCAGATGGACCGGCGGGGCGACGTGACCGAGGGGATGAAAGCTCAAGCAACGGCCTCTTGCAGGGAAGCGTGGTTGGAACGAATGGCTCTGGGTTCGGGCGCGGCGCGGCTGCCCGACAAGCTGAAATGCCCGATATCCTCGATCCGCAGATCGACGACGCGCCCGATCTCGGATGGATCGGCCATCACATGCACCGCTTGCAGATAAGGCGAGCGGCCGACCAGCTGACCGCCGCGCTTGCCGGGCTTTTCCAGCAGCACCGGCAGCACGCGTCCGATCATGGCGCGGTTGAAGGCGACCTGTTGCGCGTTCAGCACGGCCTGCAGGCGTTGCAGCCGCTCGTCCTTCAGCTCTTCGGGAACCTGGTTCTCCATCGCCGCGCCGGGTGTGCCGGGGCGGATGCTGTATTTGAACGAGTAGGCCTGGGCGAAGCCGATCTCCTCGACCAGCTTCATGGTGGCGGAGAAATCGCTCTCGCTCTCGCCCGGGAACCCGACGATGAAATCGGACGACAGCGCGATGTCGGAGCGCGCCGCCCGCAGGCGCTCGACGATCTCGTAGAAATGCCGCGCCTTGTGCTGGCGGTTCATCGCTTCCAGCACGCGGTCGGAGCCCGACTGCACCGGCAGATGCAGGAACGGCATCAGTTGCGGCACCTCGGCGTGCGCGGCGATCAGGTCGTCGTCCATGTCGCGCGGATGCGAGGTGGTGTAGCGGATGCGCAGCAATCCATCGACCGCGTCGGCAAGGTGGCGCACCAGGCGGGCCAACCCCCATTCGGAGCCATCGGAGGCTTCGCCGTGATAGGCGTTGACGTTCTGGCCGAGCAGGTTGATCTCGCGCGCGCCGGCCGCCACCAGGGCCCGCGCTTCCGCCACGATCTGGGTCACCGGCCGCGAGAATTCCGCACCACGCGTATAGGGCACCACGCAGAAGGTGCAGAACTTGTCGCAGCCTTCCTGGATCGCCAGGAACGCGCTGACGGCCTGATCCGCCGCCGGTGCCGGCAAATGATCGAATTTCGATTCCGGCGGGAAGTCGGTGTCGAGCACGCCGGCGCCGCGCCGCCCTGGCTCGCCTTTCCAGCCGCCATCCTTCGCGCTGCGCGCGCGGGTCGCGCGCGCCACCATCTCCGGCAGGCGGTGATAGGTCTGCGGGCCGAGCACGATGTCGACGTCCGGGGCGCGGCGCAGGATCTCCGCGCCTTCCGCCTGCGCGACGCAGCCCGCCACCGCGATGATCATGTCCGCGCCGCCGTCACGCCGCAGGGCGCGCGCCTGGCGCAGGCGGCCGAGTTCGGAGAACACTTTCTCCGAGGCCTTTTCGCGGATGTGGCAGGTGTTGAGGATGACCATGTCGGCATCGGCGGGCGTATCGGCCGCGCCATAGCCAAGGGGCGCCAGAACATCCGCCATGCGGGCAGAATCATAGACGTTCATCTGGCAACCATAGGTCTTGATATAAAGCTTCTTCGCCAATGCCGTCTCGACCGGCCGTCAGGTCCGGCCTCGTCCGCTCCATAAGGGTGATTGCCCAAGGGCTACTCTAACACGCCCACCTTAGCATGCCGCGGGGCGGTCTCCTGTACTCGATTTACCAAGTTCCGCCAAGCGGACTTAAGTAATTGTCATAATTAGGACTTTGGCGGCTCAGCGGGCGCCGGCAGCAGCCTGCCGCCGAGCGCCCGGTCGACCCCGCCCGCGACCGCTTCGGAACAATGGCGGGTCAGTTCCTTGCGCGAGGGGAAATCGCCCACCCGGGTCTCGTCATGGAATTGCACCACCACCTCGACCTGGCCGAGGCGGCTGAAGCGCCACAGATGCCCGCCCAGCTCCATCCCGCCGTACCAGGCGACCAGCGGGCGCAGGCCCCACCCCAGGGGCACGCCATTGACGCTGGTATAGGCGATCGAAACCGGCTGGATCGCCAGCGGCCGCTCGGGCAGCGCGGCCTCCGCCACACTCAGCAATGCGCTGCGGAACGGCAGGATGCGGTTGCCGTCGTTGGACGTCCCTTCGGGGAACAGAACCAGCGCATCGCCCGCCGCCAGCCGCGCGTGCAGCTGGTCGCGCTGCTCCATGGTGGTGTTGCGGCGCCGGTCGACGAACACGGTGCGTTGCAATTTGGCGAGCCAGCCATAGCCGGGCCATTGCGCCACCTCCACTTTCGCGACGAACGAGACCGGGATCACCGAGCCCAGCACCGGGATGTCGAGGTAGGAGACGTGATTGCTGACGAACAGGGCCGGGCGCGCCGTCGCCGGCCTCCCGACCACCCGCACCTTGAGGCCCATGATGCGGCAGCACAGCTTGTGATAGGTGAACGGCAGCGCCCACCACAGTCGCGGGGCAACCAGCAGAATCAGGATCTGAATGGGCGTCAGAACCAGCGTGACAAGGCCGTAGAGGCTGAGCCGGAAAAAGCCGAGATAGTTCGACCCGAACGGCGTCGCGCCGGCTGGCGCGAGCGGCGGGTCGTCGGTGATTTCCTGGGAGACGCTGCGCGGTGCGGCCACGGTTACGGGCGATGAGGGCATGGAGGATCAGGCCGCGGAACTGGCGTCGTCCGTCTTGCCCGCCGGGTGGTCGCGGTAGTGCTTGAAATATTTGTCGGTGATGAGGTCGTGCACCACGACCACGCTGACATCGACGGTGCCGAATTGCGGATCGACCACCGCGCCGTCGCCGACGAAGCCGCCCAGGCGCAGATAACCTTTGATGAGCGGCGGCAGCGCCATGAAGGCGCGCTTCTCGTTGATCTCTTCCAGCGGCACCATGTTCATCGGGACATAGCGGCCGGGCAGCGCGCGGGCGCGATATTCCGCCGGCGCCAG
>DASYRS010000242.1:0-10460 GCA_036004205.1 Dongiaceae bacterium | reverse complement strand
GGGAAGCCGCGTTTCGGTGGGAGACGTTCATCGCTCGCTTCCCCCACCCCGACCCCCCCATGCTGGGGGAGGAGGAGCAACTCTTGTTCTCGCCATATGCGATAGCCCTCCCCCGTGTCGGGGGAGGGAGAACCAACCTCGCAGTGTGCGATTGCCTGCATCAGACGGAATCCCCGGTGTCGGGCTTCAGGCCGGCGGCAATGATGCCGTGGATCGCACACGCCTCGTCCTGGTCCGAGGCATCGCCGCTGACGCCCACCGCGCCCACCACCTGGCCGACCTGGTTGCGGATCAGCACGCCGCCCTGCGCCGGCACGATCTTGCCGCCGCTCATCGCCTGCAGTGAATTGAAGAATATCCCCGCAGAATCGCCGCGCCGCTCCAACTCGCGGCCGCCGAAGCCCATGCCCAGGGTGCCCCAGGCCTTGCCGAAGGCGATGTCGAAGCGCAGCAGGCTGGCGCCATCCTCCGCCTTGTAAGCCTTCAGGCAGCCGCGCGAGTCCAGCACTGCGACCGCAAGAGGCTTGAGCTTCAGCTCGCGTCCCTTCGCCAGCACCTGGTCGACGATGACCGAGGCGGCTTCGAGGCTGACGCTTTCCGCGCTGATTGTGGCCGGCATCAATCCTCCTCCCATTGCGGCTGGCGCTTCGCGGAGAAGGCAGCGGCACCTTCCCAATAGTCCTTGCTGGCACGCAGGCGATCATACGCAGGCACGCCACCCGAGCGCAGGGCACGATAGGCTTCTCGCACGGACATGTCGCGCGTCAGGCGATGGGCCTGTTTCACCGCACGGATGGACTTGGGACTGGCCTCCAGGATCTCTGCGGCAATCTCCCTGGCCTTCGCGACCGCGCCGCCCTTCGGCGTGACATGATTGACGAGGCCGAGGCGCAAGGCTTCGTCGGTGGAAAGCCGCCGGCCGGTCATCAGCATTTCCAGCGCCAGGGATTCCGGCACGCGGCGGGGCAGGCGGAACATGCCGCCGCCATCCGGCACCACGCCAACCTTCACCTCCGGCAGGAAGAACTGCGCATGCTCGTCCGCCACGATGACGTCGCAGCACAAGGCGATCTCGAACCCGCCGCCGACCGCCATGCCGTTGATGGCCGCGATCACCGGCTTGTCGAGGTCGAACAATTCGGTGATGCCGGCAAAGCCGCCGGGCCCGTAATCCTCCGCCGCGTCCTGGTTCTCGGCCGCCGCCTTCAGGTCCCAGCCGGCGGAGAAGAACTTCTCGCCAGCCGCCGTCACGATGGCACAGCGCAGCGCTGAATCGTCGCGATAGCGGATGAAGGCATTGCCGAGCGCCTTGCTGAGGCCGCTGTCGATGGCGTTGGCCTTCGGACGATCCAGCGTCAGGATCATCACGCGGCCTTCGATCGCAATGTGCAGACCGTCGGTCATTTCTTCTCCGCCTGCTGCGCCAGGCGCAGCACTTCGCCGAGCGCGGCATGCAGCGCATCGTCGCGCACGCGGGTGCGCAATTGCGCCAGGCGGTCGGTGACCGAAGTCTCGCCGCCGGAAAAGGGCTGGTCCTGCGCCGCGGCTTGCGATGGCAGACGCTCGATCACCTGGTCCAGGGCGCGCGTGATCGCCACGTCGACCAGGTCGGACGAAGCGCGCAGGGATTGCAGCTCGGCCGCGATCTCCGCCTCCGCCAGATAGCCGGAATAGGAATCCGGCGCCTCGGCCAGCGAACAGGCGGGCGATGCCAGCTCGACCGGCGCCTGGGCATCGCGAAATCCGGACTCGGTCGCGATCCGGTCCATCGCGATGTCGTGAGCCAGGGGATGGATGGTCGGGATCTCCTGGCAATCGTAGCCAACGCCGATCACCGTCTTGAGACCGCGCAAAGCGGCGAGCGTGCGGTCGAAGAAACCGCCGCCATAGCCGAGACGATAACGCTGCGGATCGAACCCCACCACCGGCGCCAGCAGCAGGCGCGGCGTGACCCGCTCCTTGGTATCGGGGATGGGAATGTTCCAGACGCCCAATTCCATCTCGCAGCCCGGCGTCCAGGGCCGGAACTCCAGCGGCTGGCGCTGCTGCAGCACCACCGGCAGCGCGACGACCTTGCCCGCGGCCACCATGCGGCGCATCAGCGGGCGCAGATTGGGTTCGCCCCGGAACGGCCAATAGAAGCTGACCGGCCCCTGCACCGCCATGACGACCGGCTCGAGAGCCGCGATGATGCGCGCCGTCCAGGCATCGCGCGTCGCGTCGGGGATCGCGACGCGCGCGGGGATGAGCTGTGCGCGCTGTTCCTTGCGCCAGGCGATGATTTCGGTGGGGGTCATGGACAACACGCAATCCTTCCCCCACACAAACTCCCCTTCTCCCCTTGCGGGAGAAGGTTGCGGAGCCTTAGCGAGGCGCAGCCGAGCTTAGGCGCAGCTGGATGAGGGGGCCGCGCCAAAAGGCGCGCAGAGCGTGAGCGCTGAAACTCTCGAGCGCTCTGGCGAGCGCGCGCAGCTATCGCTGCGCTACCCCTCATCCAGCTTCGGCTAAGCTCACTGTCGTTCGCCAAGCCTCTGCATCCTTCCCCCGCAAGGGGGGAAGGGAATTGGAGTTTGGGGGTCAGGGTGACGTTCACAGAATCACCGCCAAATCGGCTTGCCGGAGCCCGGCAGGCCGTAGCTGGACCATTTGCGGGTGACGAGGTCGACGACATCATCGGCCATGCGGATCTTCTTGCCCCATTCGCGCTTGGTCTCGGGCGGCAGCTTGTTGGTGGCGTCGAGGCCGATCTTGCCGCCGAGGCCGGACTCGGGGCTCGCGAAGTCGAGATAGTCGATGGGTGTGCTCTCCACCATCGTAATGTCGCGCACCGGGTCCATGCGGGTGGAGATCGCCCACATCACGTCCTTCCAGTCGCGCGCGTTGATATCGTCATCCACCACGATCACGAACTTGGTGTACATGAACTGGCGCAGGAACGACCACACGCCCATCATCACGCGCTTGGCATGGCCGGCATAGGCCTTGCGCATCGAGACTACTGCGATGCGGTAGGAGCAGCCCTCCGGCGGCAGCCAGAAATCCACGATCTCCGGGAATTGCTGGGTCAGCAGCGGGATGAACACCTCGTTCAGCGCCTCGCCCAGCACGCTCGGCTCGTCCGGCGGGCGGCCGGTGAAGGTGGAGAGATAGATCGGATCGCGCCGCATGGTGATGGCGCTGATGGTGAAGACCGGGAACTGCTCCACCGAATTGTAGTAGCCGGTGTGATCGCCGTACGGCCCTTCGTCGCGGTAATCGTCGAGCGAGACATGGCCTTCCAGCACGATCTCGGCGGTCGCCGGCACTTTCAGCGGCACGGTCTTGCAATCCACCAGCTCCACCTTGCGGCCGCGCAACATGCCGGCGAACTGATATTCCGACAAAGTGTCCGGCACCGGCGTGACGGCGGCGATAATGGTGCCGGGATCGGCGCCGATCACCGCGGCCACCGGCAAGGGCTCCGGCCGCTCCTGTTTCCAGCGCGCATGATGCTGCGCGCCGCCGCGATGCTTCAGCCAGCGCATCAAGGTCTGGTTCCTGCCCGTCACCTGCATGCGGTAGATGCCGAGATTGAAATCGTCTTCCTTGCGTTTGCCGGGACCTTTGGTCACCACCAGCGGCCAGGTGATGAGGGGTGCCGGCTCGCCCGGCCAGCAGCCCTGGATCGGCAGCTTCGCAAGGTCGATCTGATCGCCGGTCAGCACCACGTCCTGGCACGGCGCATAGCCGACCGTTTTCGGCTGCATGGCGAGGACGGTCTTCACCAGCGGGAACATCTCGACCGCTTCGCGCCAGCCGCCGGGTGGTTCGGGCTGCTTCAGGAACGCCAGCGTCTCGCCCACCGCGCGCAGCTCATGCGGCTCGCGGTCCATGCCCCATGCAACACGCTCCACCGTGCCGAACAGATTGACCAGCATCGGCATGTCGTAGCGTCGCCCATCGCGACCCACTGGCTGCTCGAACAGGATGGCAGGCCCCTGCTCCGCCAGCAGCCGCGTCTGGATCTCGGTCATTTCGAGATGCGGATCGACCGGCACGCTGACCCGTTTCAGGCGGCCGGCTTGCTCGAGACGGGCGATGAAGTCACGGAGGGATTCGTAGGGCATGAGGACAGGATGCTTGTTCGAGGCGGCATCCTATCGGCTTTGCCGCACCCCGCCAACCGGCCTATGATCCGGCGCGATGCCTCGGAAATCCGCGATTCCCACCGAATTCGAAGACCTTTTGACCGGTGCGGGAAAGCGCGTGCTGGCCGGCAACGCGCCCCACATCTGCGGCGCGCTGGCCGATCCGAAACGCCGTTTCATCGCCCTGAGTGGCATGGTCGCGACGGCGAAGGCGGAACGCTTGCGCGCGACGCTGGAGCGCGAGATGGCGGGACTCCTGACCGACCTCAACCAGCCGATTCCCCCCGAGACCATCTGGGACATGCAGCGCAACTACGACGACTGGCTGCCGAAGAGCGTGCGCTGCCGGACCGCCTATCTGGAGAATCGCCGTGGCGCCGCCTGGCGCCGCGCCAAGGAGCTGGGGCTGATCGATCTGTTGTCGTCCGAGAGCATGATCGCGTTCGGTGCATCGGTGCTGGGGCGCAATCTCGATCCCAAAGGCGGACAGCAGATTCTGCGCTATGGCCCTGGCGATTATTCCGGGCCGCACACCGACCACACGCCGGAGATCCAACGCGCTGCCAAAGGCTATCTCGATTTCCATCTGAGCCTGGTCGGACCGGGCGTCGCGCACCAGTACCTGGTCTATGCCAAGGGCGGGCATTTCACCGAGATGGTGCCGGTGGCGGAGACCGGCTGCCTCACGCTCTATCGCCTGCCCTTCTGGCACTACACCACGCCGCTGCAGGCCAAGCCGAAGCAGGAGAAGAGGGCGGCACGGTGGGTGTTGTTGGGGACGTTTCTGTTCGCGAAATAGTTGGCCGCTCACTTCAAATCCGCACCGCCTCCGCCCCGTCGCCTTGCGCGACGGTCCATGCAGTCCTAGACTCCCAGCTATTGTCCGATCGAACTGCGATCGACGCGCGTTGAGACGCGCCAGCCCCGGTCTACGGGGCCACCCCACCCAAAAATGGAGGCAATCATGGCCTTGCACGTGAAAAGCTCCGCTTTCAACAATGGCGAGCGGATTCCCAAACGCTATTCCTGCGACGGCGAAGACATGTCCCCGCCCCTCGTCTGGTCCGAAGCACCCGATGATGCGCGCAGCTTCGCAATCTTCTGCGATGATCCGGATGCGCCGGGCGGCATGTTCCATCACTGGGCGATGTATGACATCCCGAAAACGACATCGGAGGTGCCGGAGAATTTCGCCTCTACCGTCACGCGAAGCCTTGTCCTGCAGGGCAAGAATGATTTCGGCAAGATCGGTTACGGCGGCGCGTGCCCGCCCAAGGGTCACGGGACGCATCATTATCATTTCAAGGTGATGGCGCTCGATTGTGGCCACCTGGACACGCACGGCAAGAGCGAGGCCGCTGAGATCGAGGCCCTGGCGCAGCAGCACTGCATCGCCCAGGGCGAGCTGGTCGGCGTCTATTCGCGCTAGAAGCGGGATCGCGCGCGCGATTTGGCCGTTCCGGAAATCGAGAATAGATGACAGTATCTCAGCGCTCTATCTCGAATTCCGGAACAATCCCATGGACCGCCTGGATGCGATGCGGCTGTTCGTTGCGATCGGGGATGCGGGCAGCCTGTCGGCGGCGGCGCGCACCCTGAAAGTCCCGCTGCCGACGGTGAGCCGCAAGCTGGCGCTGCTGGAGGAGCATCTGGGCGTGCGCCTGGTGGTGCGCACCACGCGCAAATTCGTGCTGACCGATCCGGGGCGCACCTATCTCGAATCCTGCCGGCGGTTGCTGGGGGAGATCGAGGACGCGGAGCGGATGGCGGCGGGCGAATACGAGGCGCCGAAGGGCCGGCTCTATGTCACCGCGCCGATCGTGTTCGGACGGCTGCATGTGCTGCCCATCGCGCTCGCGTTCCTCAAGGCCTATCCGGAGGTCGATCTGCGCCTGGCGCTGCTCGACCGCATCTCGGACATGATCGAGGAAGGGATCGACGTGGCGCTGCGCATCGCGCATCTCGCCGACTCCTCGCTGATCGCGGCGCGCGTGGGCGCGGTCCGGCTGGTCACCTGTGCCGCGCCGTCATATCTGAAAGCTAGCGGCACGCCGCGCGTGCCGTCCGACCTGATCCAGCATCACTGCATCGCGTCGGCCAATCTGTCGGCGACGGACCGGTGGGCGTACCGGGTCGACGGCGAAGAGCAACTGGCCGCCATCCGCTCGCGCCTCACCGTCACCACGGCGGAGGCGGCGATCGATGCCGCCATCTCCGGCATCGGCGTCACGCGCGTGCTGTCCTACCAGGCGGCGGCCGCGATCAAGGCCGGCAAGCTGAAGCTGCTGCTGCGGCCGTTCGAGCTGCCGGATATCCCCGTGAGCCTGGTACATCCGCAAGGCCGCCTGACGCCGCCCAAGGTGCGCGCGTTCCTGGATTTCGCCGCGCCAGGGTTGCGGCAGAGGCTGGCGGCGGTGCAGGTCTAGCGGAACAGTTTCCACTGCAGAACAGCGCAGCAAAGAGCCCCAACCGCGCCAGTGAATGCCATGCTGCAGAGGAGAACGGCTCCGTCCGGCCATCGCCCGGGACTTATGATCGTCACGATCAGGACCAACACGTAGATTGCGGTGGCGATGGCACCGCTCAGCGCCATGACGATCGCGAAGACCGGCAGCGACCGAAACTTCCTGCGCAGGATTCCTGCGATTATTCCGGTCGCAATGGCGGGAATTCCGCCGAAGAAGACCGTGAGCGCACCGGCAAGGCCCGGGGCCTTGAGTATTCCGAACATCGCGAACGGCCTGCCATCAGCGGTCCCCGCCAAAGTCAGGAATACAACGGCGCCAACCGGCATCCCCACGATTCCGAAAAGCAGGCCGGTCACAAAGATCGGCGGCAGATGCCGGATCAAGGACAAGCGCACCCCCCTCGACTGTCGTAGGGGCAGTCTTCCGGCACACCAAGGCGCTATCGCAGCGCGCGTAAGGCGGCATTGTGACGATTGATGGTTAGCGATCCGACGGCTTGCGAACAAGCGGCGAGTTGCCGCTCAATACTATGGATTGTTGGCGTTGGCGGCGCGCACCACCGTCGGCCTGTGGCGGTTGCGCGCAAGCCATGCGGCCGACCATTCCTTGGTCTTGGCCGCCTCGGCGATCAGCCAGTCGCGGAACAGGCGCACGGCCGGCCGCTCCGCGATGTTGGGCCGGCAGACGAACCAGTTGGAGAGGCCGGTCGGAACGGCGATCGGGACTGGCGTGATGAGCTGGCCAAGCTCGATCTGGTCGGCGAGCAGAGACAGTTCCGCAATGGCGACGCCAAGACCCGATTCGGCCGCGCGGATCGCGAGGTCGATGGTGTCGAAGGTCTGGCCGCGCGACACGTCGAACCGGCCACCGCCCCAGCCCTCCATCCATACCCGCCAGTCGGACCGGTCGGGAGTCGGGTGCAGCAGGTTGTGGCGGGCGAAATCCGCCGCCGTATGGGGCGCGCGCATCTTGCGCACGTAATCCGGGGTGCAGACCGGCAGGATCACCTCCTGGATCAGCTCCACCCAGATGAATTGCGGGGTCTTCACCCGCGGCTGGTCGCAGCCGGTGATGCCGCAATCGAAATCCTCCTTGTCCAGCTCCACCCCATGCCAGGCGGTTGAGACCTCGAGCTTGATGGCGGGATGGGCGCGATTGAACTCCGCCAGCCGCGGCAGCAGCCAGCGGATCGCGAAAGTCGGAACGGCCTTGAGCGACACCACGTCGTGCGGCCGCTTCAAATCCGCCACCGCATAGCCGATCTGCCCGAAGGCGTCGGTCAGGGAGGCGGACAGCTTCTGGCCGGCCATGGTCAGTTCGATCCCGCGATGCAGGCGGCGAAACACGGGCTGCTGCAGATCCTCCTCCAGCAGGCGGATCTGGCGGCTGATCGCCCCTTGCGTGACCGAAAGCTCCACCGCGGCGGCCGTAACGCTGCCCAGACGGGCGGCGGCTTCGAACGCGCGCAAGGCCGTCAGGGCCGGCAGGCGGGGCGGTTTTCGCATGACCTCAGGTAAATCGAATCTGCGCGAACTTGCATTGAGAGCGCTCATCCTCTTCTTAAAATCCGCCTCTGACAAGGGCGGATAGGACGCTAACCATGACTATTTCTCAACCGTCTTCAAGCCAGGGCACGCGGCCTTATGCGGCGGTTTCCTTGGGCAGGCTGATCCGCCTTGCCCTGACACGCTGGCGCGAGCGCAGGCGCGCCAAGATCGATCTCGCCCGGTTGGCGGAGGCCGGCGACTACCTGCTGCTGGATGTCGGGCTCGACCCCAAGCTGGCGCGCGAGAACCCGGGGGCGCTGCTCGACCAGATCACCCGCGCGCGAGATTGAGGGCGGGCGCCATCCTGACGTCCCCGCCCACCGCCCGGATCGCCTGGGCATAGGCCCCAGGCGAGACATAGGCTCCGAACTTGGGCAGGCGGCTGGCCGGCAGCGGCAATATCCGCCCGCTGTGGGGCTGCACCTGCAGGTACCCGCCCTCGCGCCCAATCAGGGGAATGGGCTGACGGCGCCGGCTGAACACCCTTCGGTGGGCGGCGGAATGCGCCTTCATGGTCGCGTATTCATCCGGATCGCGGGCGAAGATGTATTCGTAGGCGGAAACGAACTCCTGGACGAAGTCCCGTTCCACCACCCGCATGTTGGACATCAGCCAGCAGCGGTCCTCGTAAGTCCAATAGGTGCCGAGGCCGACGAAGTCGCCGGTGCGCGTGATGTAGGGATAGAAGGGGAAGGCGCGGCAGGCGACCGACCGGTTGTCCCGCTCGCAATGGCGCGCACCCTTGCACTCGATCGCGGCGCACGTCTGGTGCAGCTCGTCGACGATCCGGTGGGTGGCGGCGTCGTAGGGCTTGAAGACGTGCCAGAGGTCGGTGCGCGACTTCAGGAACTTGAACTCGGCCTTGTCCACCACCGGCACCGCGTGCTTGGTGGAGCAGCAGACCGGCTCCCCGTTATTGAGCGGGGAGCAGAACCGTCCGCAATCATAGCGCGACACCGCGGCCTTGAACTTGTCATAAACCACCGCGAAATCCGCGGGCGTCATCCCATACGTTGGCCTGGGCGAGGGCTTTGGCAAAACGACCTCCTAGCGCCGCCGATGGCGGGCATTCCGAATATTCATAGAGAGTGAACGCTTTCTAACGTAATATGTTCGGGGATTCACCAACGACTTATACCGATTTGGTCATGAAGCGCTATTGGGTCGTCGGCGGCTCCTATGCCGACACCAGATTCGACCGCATGCAGGACGGCGGTCCGGAGCAGAAATTCGGTCCGTTCGGGACCTACGAAGACGCGAAGGCCGAATGGCAGCGCCGGGCGTGGGGGTCGGTCGACAATGCCTGCGCGCGCTATCGCATCGAGGAGGAATCGGGCGATCCGTGGTTCTGGGTGGTCGGGGGACCCTATGCCGACTCCCATTTCAACGAGCCCGCCGACGGCGGCGGCGAACAGTGGCATGGCCCGTTCAAATCCTATGAGGACGCCAAGATCGAATGGTCGCGGCTCGCCTGGTCGACGGTGGACGACGCCATGTGCCGATACCGCATTGAAAAGCTCGCTTACGGCGAGCGGCCGCGCACCGCGCACTAGCTCCCCTCACTTGTAGAAGTATCGGACACCCTCCAACATGCAACCCGGATCCACCCTGCTCGAGGCGCTCGGCTTCATCGCGGCCGTGCTCACGACCTTGAGCTTCCTGCCTCAGGCGCTTCGCATCTACCGCCTCGGTAGCGCCGGCGACGTCTCGCTCACCATGTATCTCATGATGGTGACGGGCCAGGTGCTGTGGCTGATCTATGCCCTCGTCATCAGCAGCCCATCGATGATCGCGGCCAACGTCGTCGGCATCGCGCTCGTCGGCTGGGTGACCGTCATGAAGCTGCGCGACCTGCGCCGGGCGCGCCTGAGATCGCCGGCGCCGGTACCGGCGGAATAGCCTATTCCTCGGGCTCGGTGGTGAACATCAACGGATAGCCCTTGGCGCGGGCCGCTTCGGTCGCGCGCGTCGCCTTGGTTTCGGCGACGTCCCGGGTGAAGACCGCGACCACGCATGCGCCTTTCTTGTGCGCGGTGATCATCACCATATAGGCCTGATCCTCGGTCATGCGGAATTCCGCCTTCAGGATCATGACCACGAACTCGCGCGGCGTGTAATCGTCGTTCAACAGGATGACCTTGTGCAGCCGCGGCCGCTCGACCTTCGGCAGGGTCTTGGTGCCAGGAACGATGACGATGTCGCTCATCGGAGGAAATGCTCCGGAATGCGGCGCTCTTTCGCGCTAACGGCTGAAAGCTAATTCCGTTCCGCGCAAAAGTCACGGGCGCCTTTGGGGCGCCTAGCGCCCCGGGCGCCGG
>DASYRS010000241.1:0-3748 GCA_036004205.1 Dongiaceae bacterium | reverse complement strand
CCCAGGCGCATGGCGTCATAGAGCCAGGGTGCCCTGGCGAACAGCACGTGCAGCCCAAACAAGGTAGCGATCGCCCAGATCAGCGCGCCGGTCGCCATCGCCGCCGCCGCCACCAGGCCGGCGGAACGCGAGGTGCCGATGGCCGTGCGCGAAACGGCGAGGAAAGCGGGGCCCGGGCTCGCCACCACCAGCAGGTGGACGGCGAACAAGGCGGCCAAGGCCGAAACTCCCTGCGACAGGCTGAAGTCCGTCATGGCAGGCGCCTCTAGATCGCTTCCGAACCGCGCGAGATCGCGACCACGCCGGTGCGCGACACTTCGACGAGGCCCAGCGGCTGCATCAGGTTGATGAAGGCGGTCAGCTTCTCGGTCGAGCCGGTCATCTCGAACACGAAGGATTCGATGGTCGAATCCACCACCCGCGCGCGGAAGATGTCGGCGATGCGCAGGGATTCGACCCGCTTGTCGCCGGTGCCCTTCACCTTCACCAGGATGAGCTCGCGCTCCAGCGACGGTCCCTCGACCGTCAAATCGGTGACGCGATGAACCGGCACCAGCCGGCGCAGCTGGTTCTTGATCTGCTCGATCACCATCGGCGTGCCGCTGGTGACCACGGTGATGCGCGAGAAATGATGCTCGGCATCGACTTCGGCCACCGTCAGGCTTTCGATGTTGTAGCCGCGGCCGGAGAACAGGCCGATGACGCGCGCCAGGACGCCGGCCTCGTTGTCCACCATCACCGAGATGGTGTGACGCTCGATTTGTTGCTGCTGCACTCCTTCAGCCCCCTTCTTGGCTGTGTCGCGCCGACGCAATGGAAGCGCGCGCGTCACACCAGCACCATGCCTTCCTCGGACACCGGGCTCGCCTGCTGATCGTCGGGGCCAAGCAGCATCTCGTTATGCGCCGCGCCCGAGGGGATCATCGGGAAGCAGTTCTCGCGCTCGTCGACCGCGACATCGACGATGACCGGACCTTGGGTCTCGATCATGGTCTTGATGACGTCGTCCATCTCCGCCGGCTTGGTGGCGCGCAGGCCGGTCCAGCCGAAGGCATCCGCCAGCTTCACGAAATCCGGCAGCGCGTCGCTGTAGCTTTCGGAATACCGCCCGCCATGCAGCAGCTCCTGCCACTGCCGCACCATGCCCATCCAGCGGTTGTTCATGATGAAGACCTTGACCGGCAGGCGATATTGCGCGGCGGTCGCCATCTCCTGGATGTTCATCAGGATCGAGGCCTCGCCCGCCACGTCGATGACCAGCGCCTCGGGATGCGCGATCTGCACGCCGATCGCCGCCGGCAATCCGTAGCCCATGGTGCCGAGCCCGCCGGAGGTCATCCAATGGTACGGCTTCTCGAACTTGATGAACTGGGCGGCCCACATCTGGTGCTGGCCGACCTCGGTGGTGATGTAGTAGTCGCGGCCCTTGATCGCCTCATAGAGCCGCTGCAGCATGAATTGCGGCTTGATCACCTCGTTGGAGGAGCGATAGCGCAGGCACTCGCGGCCGCGCCACTTGTTGATCTGATCCCACCACGCGGCCAGCGCCTTGCCGTTCGGCTTCACCTGGCGCGCCTTCCACACCCGCATCATATCCTCGATCACATGGCCGACATCGCCCACAACGGCGAGATCGACATGGACGTTCTTGTTGATCGAGGAGGGATCGATGTCGACGTGGATCTTCTTGGAGCCCGGCGAGAACGCCGCCAGCTTGCCAGTCACGCGATCGTCGAACCGCGCGCCGATATTGATCATCAGGTCGCAATCGTGCATCGCGTGGTTGGATTCGTACATGCCGTGCATGCCGACCATGCCGAGCGACAGCGGATCGGACGCCGGGAATGCGCCAAGGCCCATCAAGGTCTGGGTGCAGGGAAAGCCCGTCAGGCGCACGAACTCGGTCAGCAATTGCGAGGCCGCGATGCCCGAATTCACCACGCCGCCGCCGATATAGAACAATGGCCGTTCCGCCTTCGCCATCATCTCGACGGCGCGCTCGACCTGCGCGCGGTCCGGCTTCATCTGGGGGTTATAGGAGCGATGCCGCTGGCTGGCGTGATTGACGTATTCGTATTTGGCCTGCTGGATGTCCTTGGGCAGGTCGACCACCACCGGGCCCGGCCGGCCGCTGCGCGCCACGTGGAACGCCTCGTGGATCACGCGCGACAGGTCGCCGATCGATTTGACGAGGTAGTTGTGCTTGGTGACCGGACGGGTGATGCCGGTCGTGTCCGCTTCCTGGAAGGCGTCGTTGCCGATCAGATGCGTCGGCACCTGGCCGGTCAGGCACACCACCGGCACGGAATCCATCAGCGCATCGGTGAGGCCAGTGACCGCGTTGGTCGCACCGGGGCCCGAGGTCACCAGCACCACGCCGACCTTGCCGGTCGAGCGGGCATAGCCCTCGGCGGAATGGACCGCCGCCTGCTCGTGCCGCACCAGGATGTGGCGGATCTGGTTCTGCTTGAACAGGGCGTCATAGAGCGGAAGGACCGCGCCGCCGGGATATCCGAAAATAACCTCGACGCCCTGATCGACCAGAGCCCTAATGACGATATCCGCGCCTGAAATCGGTTCCGTCGCCATGGCCAGCGCTCCTTCCCGCGCCTTACGATGCAAAAACAGCTGCCGCGCGGCCTTTTCCGCCACGGGCCGGCGGAACCTAGTGGCTGGTCAACCCTCGGTCAACAGGAAATTGCGAATTTTCTGGCTGATTCCTGCATAGGAACTTTCTGAAAATTGCATATCGGGGGCCTGGGGCGTTATAAAATTCTCATTCGGCATCTGGTTGCGGAACCAGGTTCCCTGCCGCTTGGCGTAGTTCCGGGTCTGCTGCTGCGCCGCACCAATCGCCTCCTCGGAGACCGCCGAACCCTCCTCGGCATGCCGGGCCAGCCCCCAGAAGCCGAGCGCCTTGGCTCCCCCTTCCGGCGGGGGCAGATCGGGTCTATAGAGGCCGGGATAGCGCTCCAGCACCTCTCGCACCTCCCCGAGCGCACCCCGCGCCAGCATCGCCAGGAAGCGCCGATCGCAGGCCCGATAGAGCGCCGCGCGCTCCGGCAGCAGCACGAAAGTGAGGAACTGCAGATCGGCCGGCGATTCCGGTGGCAGCGTCTGCCACTCCGACAGCGGCTTGCCGGTCGCCTGCAGCACCTCCCAGGCGCGCACGACGCGCTGCCGGTCGTTGGCATGCAGCCGCGCCGCGCTCACAGGGTCGCCGATCGCCAGCCGCTCGCGCAGCGCCGCCGATCCGATCCGATCCAAGAGATCGCGCGCCGCCTGGCGAATATCGGCGGGCACATCGGGAATGGGCGAGAAGCCGTGCATCAGCGCGCGCAGATAAAGCCCGGTGCCGCCGCACAGGATCGGCAGCTTGCCGGCCGCCTGCGTCGCATCGATTTCATGGCGCGCGAGGGCGGCCCAGCGCTCCGCCGAACACACATCGTCCAGGCCGAGGAACCCGTAGAGCCGGTGCGGCAGGGCGGCCATTTCGGCGGCGCCTGGTTGCGCGGTCAGGATCGGCAGATCGCGATAGACCTGCATGGAATCGGCATTGATGACGATACCGTCGAAGTCGCGCGCCAGGCTCGCCGCCAGCGCCGATTTGCCGCTGGCGGTCGGGCCCATGATCAGGAGCGCGCGCATCAGTGAGGCTCTACCGCACTCGGGGGTGCTGTGGGAGGGTGCAGCGTGAGCGCAGAATCATACGCCCTTGTGTTCGTCGCGCCGCGCGACAACAAGCCCG
>DASYRS010000240.1:0-3648 GCA_036004205.1 Dongiaceae bacterium | reverse complement strand
CGCGACACGCTGAACGCGCCCCTGTTCGATCGTGCGGTCGACTTCGGATACTTCTGGTTCCTGACCAAGCCGCTGTTCCTGATCCTCGACACGATCTACGGATTTGTCGGCAATTTCGGCATCGCCATCCTGTGCCTGACGGTGCTGGTCAAGGCGTGCATGTTCCCGCTTGCGAACAAATCCTACCGCTCCATGAGCAAGATGAAGATCCTGACGCCGAAAATGACGGAGCTGCGGGAGAAATACGGCGAGGACAAGACCAAGCTCAATCAGGAGATGATGCTGCTCTACAAGCGCGAGAAGGTGAATCCGGCCGCGGGCTGCCTGCCGATCGTGGTGCAGATCCCGGTCTTCTACTCGCTCTACAAGGTCATCTATGTGACCATCGAGATGCGGCACGCGCCGTTCTTCGGATGGATCAGGGACCTGTCGGCGCCCGATCCAACCAGCATTCTCAATCTGTTCGGCCTCCTCCCCTGGGACTTTCACGCGGCCTTTGCCATCCCGCTGGTCGGCGGATTCCTGCACATCCTCTCGATCGGCGTGTGGCCGTTGATCATGGGCTTCACCATGTGGCTGCAGATGCGCCTCAACCCGACGCCGCCCGATCCGGTGCAGGCGAGGATCTTCTCGCTGATGCCGATCGTCTTCACCTTCATGCTGGCGCCGTTCAACGCCGGCCTGGTCATCTATTGGGCGTGGAACAACACGCTCTCGATCGCGCAGCAGCGCCTCATCATGTGGCGCATGGGCGTGAAGCCCTGACGATGAAAGCCGCCAGGCAGAGCGACGGTGCGTGGCTGTTCGCGCAGGAGTGCCAATTCGTCG
The DNA here is from genome assembly GCA_036004205.1 of Dongiaceae bacterium. Lineage (GTDB taxonomy): Bacteria > Pseudomonadota > Alphaproteobacteria > Dongiales > Dongiaceae > Dongia_A. Next base: position 2,820 of record DASYRS010000240.1, on the reverse strand, counting down.
CCGGCACCGAGACGCTGGAGCGGCTGCCGCCGCCGGAACTGCCGGAGGTCGCCTTCGCCGGCCGGTCCAATGTCGGCAAGTCGAGCCTCCTGAACGCGCTGACCGGCCGGAAGCATCTGGCGCGCGTTTCCAACACGCCAGGCCGCACCCAGCAGATCAATTTCTTCGACCTCGGCGGGCACCTGATGCTGGTGGACCTGCCGGGCCATGGCTACGCCAAGGTCTCCAAATCCAAGGTCAAGGGCTGGACCCGCCTCACCGATTCCTACATCCGCGGCCGGCCGAACCTGCGCCGCATCCTGCTGCTGGTCGATGCCAATGTCGGCACCAAGGACGCCGACGAGACGCTGATGGACCTGATGGACGAAAGCGGCCTCTCCTACCAGATCGTCATGACCAAGGCCGATCGGCTGAAACCGACGGAGCTACAGAAGATGCGCAGCCGGCTGACGGCCAAGCTGGGCAAGCGACCGGCCTGTCATCCGGAGATTCCGGCGACCAGCGCGGAAGACGGGACCGGCATTGCGGAATTGCGACAGGCGCTTGCGGCATTCGCCACCTGATTTCCGGCCACCACGCAGGTGGCTTGATTTCTAGCAGCGGACTCTTCATGGTCTCCGCGCTTTTTCCTTGAGGGGCCAAAGCCGAGATGTCTCAGATCAATTACACCGACACCAAGCACTGGCTGCGCACGGCGCGGACGCTGACCGACGCTTTGCCCTACATGCAGAAATATGCCGGCCGCCGTTTTGTCATCATGTTCGGCGGCCACGCCATGGTGGATGCCGAGCTCAGCCGCGTGTTCGCCGAGGACATCGCCTTGCTGCGCCAGGTCGGCATCCTGCCGATCGTGGTGCATGGCGGCGGCCCGCAGATCAACGACATGCTGAAGCGGCTCGGCATCCAGAGCACTTTCGTCGACGGTCTGCGCATCACCGACGGCCCGACCATGGAAGTGGTCGAGATGATCCTGACCGGCTCGATCAACAAGCAGATCGTGGCGGCGATCAATGCCGAAGGCGGCCATGCCGTCGGCCTCTCGGGCAAGGATGACAACCTGCTGCTGGCCAAGCCCGCGCAGCTGGTGAAGGACGGCCGCCAGGTCGATCTCGGCTTCGTCGGCGAGCCCGACAAGGTCAATCCGCGCATCATCGAATATCTCGAGCAGGCCGGCATCGTGCCGGTGATCGCGCCGGTCGGGTTCGGCCCCGACGGCAAGACCTACAACATCAACGCCGACACCGCGGCCGGCGCCATCGCCGGCGCGGTCGGCGCCGCGCGCCTGCTCGCCTTGACCGACGTGCCCGGCGTGCTCGACAAGCAAGGCACGTTGATCCCGGACCTGACCGCGAGCCAGGTGCGCGCCCTCGCCGCCGACGGCACCATCTCCGGCGGCATGATCCCGAAGCTCGAGACCTGTTTGATGGCGGTCGAGCGCGGCGTGGAGGCCGCGGTAATCCTCGATGGCCGCGTGCCGCACTCGATGCTGCTGGAAATCTTCACCCCGCAGGGCGTGGGTACGCTGATTACCAAGGGGTAGCAGCGCGCTCCTTCCTATTTCGTCATGGCAAAGCTTGGCTTTGCCATCCACGAGTTTCGCCGGGAACGACCTCCATATTGCAAGCAAACTCGTGGATCCCAAGGCCAAGCCTTGGGATGACGGAGTGATGGTGCTGTCATCGACTCAACGTCGAGACTTCACGCCGTCCCGAACAGCCCCAGCTGCCATTCCATCTCCGCCGGGGTCAGCGGGTAGTCGGTGCCGCCGCGCGGATTGAGGGCGGCGGTCGGCGGGATCTGGGCGACGCGTAGTTGCAGTTGCAAGGCCTGGCGCATCGGCAGGTTGGCGCGCCAGGCGAGCGCCGTGACGGCCTTGGCGCTTTTCGACGCCAGGATCGCGGAAACCACGGTTCCCGGCAGCTTGGCATCGCGCGCCAAAGCGGCGGCAACGGCCTCGCGCTTGCCCGCGCCGATGGCGGCGGCGATCGCTTCCTCGCCGACCGGCGGCGTTTCCGGCGCGGCGCCGTCCGCTTCCAGCCGGCGCTGCACGGCCTTGGCGACGTCCTTCGCGGTTGTGGCGTCGAGGTCGGGGCGCTGCTGCAAGGCTTCGAGCAGGCTGCGGCTGACGAACGCCGCCAGGCGCTTGATCGCCTTCATCGGCAGAGTCGGTCGCTCGACCAGCGGCTCGTGCCAGGTCGGAACGCGGCTCGCCTGGTCGAGGATGCGATCGAGCGTATCCTCGCGGATCTGCGCGCTTTGGTTCTGCAGCAGCCTGCGCACGCTGTTGGATTCGACGCCGGGATTGGCCAGCGCCGCGACCGCCACGCCGTCGCTGAGCTTGTCGCTCAATTGCCGGCGCTTGGCGATGGCGTTGAGAGCGCCGCGGATCGGGCCGGCGGCGATGATCTCCAGCAGGTCCTCGTCGGTCAGCAGCGGCGAGTATTCGAGGATCGGGCCGGCCACCTGGATCTCGATGTCGCGCGCCAGCTTCTGGATCACCGCCACCGGCGCTTCGACTGAATCTTTCAGCGCCTCCGCCACAATCTGGCGCACCTTCACCGCCTGATCGCGCGCCAGCGTCTCCAGCACCTTGTGGCTCAGCGCGCGGATCTTGTCGCGCTCTTCGCCGGCGAATTCCGGCACCAGCGCCGTGATCTTGGCGGCGAGCCGCGCGCGCACGGACTCATCTTCGTCGCGCGTCAGGATGAGGTCGGCCTGGCGCGGGGTCGCGCGGTGCTCCGCCACGGCGCTGCGCACATCGGCATCCGCATCGTCCGCCAGATAGAACAGGATCTCCGGGCGCACGTCGGGCTGCTGGGC
>DASYRS010000239.1:0-17010 GCA_036004205.1 Dongiaceae bacterium | reverse complement strand
GAAGATTCTGACCATGGACCGGCAGCAGATCGCGGAGCGGTTGGCGGAGCACGGCTACATCGCGGGGCCGGACCTCGCGATGGCGCTGTGGCTGATGGATCTGCTCGGCCGCCCGCTGCTGCTGGAAGGTGAGGCGGGTGTCGGCAAGACCGAAACTGCCAAGGCTCTGGCCGCCGCGCACGATACCAAGCTCATCCGCCTGCAATGCTACGAAGGGTTGGATGCCAGCGCCGCGCTCTATGAATGGAACTATCAGCGGCAGTTGCTCTCCATCAAGGCGCGCGAGACCTCCGGCCAGGACGCGAAGGAGATCGAGCGCTCGATCTTTTCCGAGGAATACCTGCTGGAGCGGCCGTTGCTCGCCGCCATTCGTCAGGACAAGCCGCCGGTCCTGCTGATCGATGAAGTCGACCGCGCCGACGAGGAGTTCGAGGCCCTGCTGCTGGAAGTGCTGGCCGACTTCCAGGTATCGATCCCGGAATTCGGCACCGTGACCGCGCGCTCGATCCCGCGGGTCGTGCTCACCTCGAACGGCACGCGCGAGCTGTCGGACGCGCTCCGGCGGCGCTGCCTCTATCACTATGTCGATTACCCCAGCGAGGATCAGGAGACACGCATCCTGCTCGCGCGCGTCCCGGGCATCGCCATCACCCTCGCCAGCCAGATTGCGCGCTTCGTCGCCTTGGTACGCAGGGAAGACCTGAAGAAGACCCCCGGCGTCGCGGAATCGATCGACTGGGCGGCCTCGCTGGTCGGGATCGGCGTCGCCAGGATCGAGGCGTCGTCCGAGGCGGTGCTCGAATCCCTGATGTGCCTCATCAAGACCCGCGAGGACCAGGGCAATTTCAGCCGCGAAGTAGCCGAGCGCCTGATCGGCAAGGTGGCGTGACGATGAGCGCCGACGACCTCGACAGCCTCGCTCTTTCCCCGCACGCGGCGGGCGCCGGTTTCGTGCGACGGATGGTCGGGTTCCTGCGCAATCTGCGCGACAACGGCATCGCCGTCGGCCTTGGCGAGGCGCGCGATGCATTGAGGATCGCTGGGGAGATCGACCTGTCGCGGCCGACCCAACTGCGCGCGGCCTTGAAGCCGCTGTTGGCGGCCCGGCGCGAGGAAGCGCAGCGGTTCGACACGTTGTTCGATGCCTATTGGTTGCGGCGCGGCGTCAAACGAGGGGGGCGGCCGGCGCCGGCGGGCCGGAGCGCCGGGCAGGCGGAACGCCGCCCGGCGCTCGGGCCCATTCCACAGGGCGTCGCGGCACTGGCGGATTCGGTCTCGCGCGACGCCGGCGAAGAGGCGCACGCGGCCGACAGTTCCAAGCTCGAGCGCGGCGGCGCGTCCAAAGCCGAGAGCCTGGCGCGCACGGATTTCCGCCATCTCGACAACCCCGCCGACCTGGCGCTGCTCGATGAGCTGGTGGAGACCCTTGCCCTCTCCCTGCGTCGGCGGCTACAGCGGCGGCGCAAGACGGCGCGGCGCGGCGAGCGGCTCGATCTGCGCCGCATGCTCCATGCCAGCATCCCGCATGGCGGCGAGCCGATCGAGATCCATCGCAAGCGCGCACGGCGGCGGCCGTTGCGGCCCGTGCTGCTGCTCGATGCCTCCGGCTCCATGTCGCAATACAGCGCCATCTTCCTGCGCTTCATGCTGGCGCTGCTGAAGCGCCTGCCGGAGGGCGAAGGCTATCTGTTCCACACGCGCCTGGTTGAGATCGGCCCCGTGCTGCGCGAGCGGCGAAGGGCCCAGGCGCTGGAGCGGCTGTCACTGCTGACCGAGGGTTGGGGCGGCGGCACGCGCATCGGCGACTGTCTCGCGACCTTCGCGAAGCATCATGCGCAGCGCGCTCTGCGCGGCCGCTCCATCCTGTTCATCCTGTCCGACGGCTACGACACCGGCGAGCCGGCGGTGCTGGGCAGAGCGATGCAGACACTGGCAAAGCGTGCGCGCCGCATCGTGTGGCTCAATCCCCTGCTCGGCTGGCAGAGCTACCAGCCGGTCGCGGGTGGAATGGCGGCCGCTTTACCGCATGTCGATCTGTTCGCGCCCGCGCACAATCTGCAAAGCCTGGCGGCCCTGGCGCCGCACCTGGCACGGGCCTGAGGGAGAGCGTTCATGTCCGCAAGCGACGATGTGACCAGACTGGCCGAAGAGCTGGCCGCGAAAGGCGAGCCCTTTGTGTTCGCCACGGTCGTGCGCACGGTCGCCTCGGTTGCAGCCAAGCCCGGCGCCAAGGCAATCCTGACCGCCGACGGACGCATGGTGGGCTGGGTGGGCGGCGGTTGCGCGCTGGGCGCGGTCAAGAAGGCGGCGCGACGCTGCCTCGACGACGGTGAAGCGCGCCTCGTCAGCGTCATGCCGTTCGATCAGCTGAAGGCCCAGGGTCTGAGGCCGGGCGACACGCGCGACGGCATCGAGTTCGACAAGAACATGTGCCCCTCGCGCGGCGTGGTCGATGTGTTCATCGAGCCCGTCCTGCCGCAGCCGCAAGTCATTCTGTGCGGCGCGACGCCGGTCGCCCTCGCCATCGCGGAGCTGGCGCCCCGCGTCGGCTTGAAGGTCGCCATTCATGCGCCGGCCGACGGGTTCGAGGACGTCGCGAAGGCGGCCGTGACTTCCTTCGTCGTTGTAGCAACACAAGGCTCCGGCGATGAAGATGCCTTGATGGCGGCCCTGCGCTCGTCGGCGCGCTACGTCGCCTTCGTCGGCAGCAAGGCCAAGGTGGCGGCGCTGAAAGAGAGCCTGGCGGAAAAGGGGATTCCGGCTGAACGGCTCGCCGAGCTGCACGGGCCCGCCGGCATCCCCATCGGAGCCGTGACACCGGAAGAGATTGCCTTGTCGATCCTGGCCGACATCGTGCAGGCGCGGCGCCGGAAAGGCGCCGCCAAGAGCCGCATGGAGGCAGCGGAATGACGGGCAAGCTCGACGGCATCGTCGCCGTGATCCTGGCGGCCGGGCTTTCGACCCGCATGGCGCCGCAGAACAAGCTGCTGCTGGATTTCGGCGGCGAGCCGCTGGTGCGCCGTCTGGCGCGCGAGGCGCTGGCCAGCAAGGCGGCGCGCACCTTCATCGTGGTCGGCCACGACCGCTGGAACGTGCGCAAGGCGATCGGCGAGCTGCCGGTCACCATCGTGGAGAATCCCGATTACACCGAAAGCCAGATGACCTCCGTGCGCGCGGGCGTGCTCGCCGCGCCGGAGGCCAAGGGCTACCTCATCATTCCCGGCGACATGCCGCTGCTGACCGCCGCCGATTTCGACCGGCTGATCGCGCACTTCGAGGAGCTGGGCGAGGAAAAGGCCGTGGTCCCGTTCGACGAGACCGAGCGCGGCAACCCCACCCTCATTCCGGGCTGGAGCCGGGAGGAGATGTATCGCCGCGGCATCAATTTCGGCTGCCGCAACCTGCTGATCAATTATCCGGAGCTGGTGTCGCCACTGAAAACGTCCGAGCCGCAATTCTTCCAGGATTGCGATACACCCGAGGCCTATCGCGATCTGCTGACGATGTTCGACGCGATGCGGCTGCCGGCGAAATCCGCCTGAACCCCGAAGCGAGTGAATGATGGAACTGACCGGTCAAGAACGCATCGCCGCGCCGCGCGCCCGCGTCTGGGAAGCGCTCAACAATCCCGAAGTCCTGAAGGCCTGCATTCCCGGCTGCGAGAGCATCGAGATGCTGTCGCCGACGGAGATGAAGGCTCGGGTGGCGTTGAAGCTGGGGCCGATCAAGGCCAACTTCTCCGGCCAGGTGATTCTGAGCGATATCGACCCGCCAAACGGCTACACGATCTCCGGCGAAGGTTCGGGCGGATCGGTCGGCGGCGCCAAAGGCAGCGCCGAAGTGCGGCTGGCGGAGGACGGCGATGGCAGCCTGCTCAGCTATCGCGTCACCTCGCAGATCAGCGGCAAGATCGCGCAGCTCGGGGCGCGGCTGGTCGATTCCGCCGCGCAGAAGCTGGCCGGGGATTTCTTCGGCGCGTTCAACACGCTGGTCAGCCAGGCATCGGAGCCGCAAGCGCAGCCGGCGCCTCAATCGCCCGCGCTTCCACAACCATCCGCCACCTTGCTGGCACGCGCGACCGGCTCGCCGTGGTTCTGGTTCCTGATCGGCGCGGCGGCGATCACGGCGACGTTGGTCCGCCTGTGGACCAAATCCCAAGGATGATGACACGCCATCTCCGCTCCGCTAGTCGCAATTCGGCGCCGCATCGTCCTCCAGCAGGTCGATGAACACCTTGCCCTCCTTTTCGAGCTCTCGCCGGATTCCCTTGACGGCGTCTGAGCTGTGGATGGACTCGCGGCCCGCGGCAATCGCTTCGATGGCGGCGAACTGGACGACATTCACGATGTTTCCGCCGGACAGCTCGAACCGCGCCAGGAGTCCCGCGAGCTGCTGCCGGCCCGTCCGGTCGGGCCGCGCGCGCTGCCCGATGGCGCAACGTTCCTCCTCGCTCGGCACGGAGAACCGGATGATGGCGTTGAACCGGCGCAGGAATGCCTCGTCGATGTTGGCGCGGAAATTGGTGGCAAGAATCACCAGGCCCTCGAAATCCTCCACCCGCTGCAGCAGATAGCTGATCTCCTGATTGGCGTAGCGGTCGTGGGCATCCTTCACGCTGGTGCGCTTGCCGAACAGCGCGTCGGCCTCGTCGAAGAACAGGATCCAGTCGCGATGGCGGGCCTGATCGAACAAGGCCGCCAGGTTCTTCTCGGTCTCGCCGATATATTTCGAGACCACGGTGGAGAGGTCCACGCGATAGACATCGCGCCCGGTCGCCTTGCCGAGCAAGGTCGCGGTCAGGGTCTTGCCGGTGCCGGGCGGGCCGTGAAACAGCGCGCGATAGCCGGGGCGCAGGCGGCCGGCCATGCCCCAATCCTCCATCAGCGTCCGCCCGTGACGCAGCCAGTTCTCCAGCTCGCCAATCCGCTCGCGCACCGATTGGTGGAGGATGAGATCGTCCCACTCCAGCGCCGTGGACACCCGCTTGGCCGGAAAGGCGACGCCGAAGGCGGGGGCCTGGGCGCTGCCGAGGGTGAAGCGCTCGACCCATTCGCGCGCCATGATGATGCGGCCCGACATCACCGGCGCGCCCTCTTTCGGCGCATCGAGCCGCAGCACCCCTTCCTTGGCGAACCAGTGGTCCTGGGAGAACAGCCGCTGCACCTCGAAGCGGGCGTCGAGATCGTTGCCGGCCAGCAGGAAAGCGGCGGTCTCGCCGGTCGGGAGGAAAGAGCGGCTGTCGATGTCGCGCAGACCGCCGATCTCGGGGAAATCGCCTTCGCGCGCCAGGGCGCTGCGAATCTCGGTATCGAGCAGCGTCGGCCGGACATGGGGCGCCAGCGCCAGCAGCAGCAGGATATATTCGTCGAACGGCGGCTTGCGTTCGCGGATGAACTCGCCGATCGGCGAGCCGTCATCGAAGAAGTCGAGGCGGATCCGCCCGTCGGGCGCAATCTCCTCGCCCCTGATCCGCGCACGAACGAGGCGCACCAGCACGTCGAACGCCGAGCCGAGATTGGCGGCGTTCGAGGGGGTGACATTGGTTCGAGGGATCTCCCGGTTCACTGGCGCCTCTTGAGCTGTCAATCCATGGTGACACGAGTTCCAACGGCATTATAGGTCGCCTCGACATATTCTCGGCGAACCTCTCCACGGCTTCCATCGACCTTCGGCAAGAGCCTTGTCTTCATATCGAGCGCGGAGCTGTATTTCTTCTCCTTCCGCGCCCCGATCAGTATTTCGGCCACAAAATATTCTGTGACCGCGCCAGGCGGTTTGTTGATCGCGTTGAAGAGGGCTGTTGGCCCATCCCGGTTGATCGCCGGTGGCGTCACGGCAAGATCGGGCAGCGGCGGATGATCGGTCTTGCCCGGTTGCGCCGCGTCGCGTTCGATCGCGGTCGATCCACCGCCGGGCGTCTTATAGAACCCCCATTCGGCGTGAATCACGCTCGGAAAGGCGTGCGCCGGATAGGGAACGCCCTGCGTCCAGGCGGCCGGCGGCGGCGTGCTCGCAGGGTAGTAGTCGATCTTGAATTTGTACCAGATAGGCTTGCGATTCTTCGGCGTGCCTTCGGTCGACGCCTGTATCGCAGGCTGCTCTACGGCTGCGGAGAATGGCGTGTTGAACAAATCGCCGCGCGCCGGGGTGAGATTGGAATCGACCGCATCGCCGCCTAGCTTATGGGGCAGCAGATGCATGCGGACATATTTTGCGCTGCCGCTGGTGAGCTTCGCGCCCTGCAACTCCGGCCAGCCCAGCAGGTTGCCAACGTGATGGCCAGACTCGGTGCCCTTCTTGACCTTGTATTTGTAGCCGTTCGAGTCCGTTCCGTTGACGAGGTAATCGGCATCGAAACTCCTGGCCTTGACGTTGTCGGCCATGACCGGCAGCTTCGGCGGCGGGAAATCCTTCTCGTCGCCTCGATCGAAGAACTTGCTGAGCCAGGTCTTGCCGAGATGGTCGAGGTGTTTTTGCAGGTCCGCGAGCAGAGCCTGATTGGCGTTTTCATCCTTTTTCTTCTTCTCGGCGGAGCCGCCGGTATCCGCCGCTTTCAGCTTCTTTTCGGCGGGCTCAACATTGTTCTTGTAGTAGGCCTGCGCCGCTTTCACATCCGCAACGGTGTATTTGTGGCCGCCGGAGCCCGCCTTCTTCATCCTGTCGTCCAGAAATGCCGAAATCTGCAAAGCGTTCGAACTGGCGACATAGAGTTTCGCCGATCCTTTCTGTCCCTGGTAGGAGAGCGTGTGGGATTCGCCTGACGTGTCGTTGAAGCCGCTCTTGGTCTTCCACCAATTGAGAAGTTTCTGGACAGCCGCTTTCGCCTTTTCCTTCACCTTCTTGGCGCCGGACTTGATCTTGCCCAGGACCTTCTTGGCGAAGGCGACGATCTTGTCGATCACGAAGTCGATGGCCTTGTTGATCGGCTTGGTGATGGTCTCGATTACCTGCTTCACCTGCTTGGCGATGCCGCCGAGGCCGGCCAGTGAGGCGAGCAGGGAGATCAGGACCGGCAGCACGCGGACCAGCGCGTCCTCGACCGCCTTGACCACGACGGTGAAGTTGCCGGCCGCCATCGCCGCGACCGCCTCGTAGACGGAGAGGATGAAGTCCTTGATCTGCTGATAGCGTTCGATCAGGAACTTCACCAGGTCGAACAGAAGCTTGATCGCCTTCACGATGGCCGACGCGGGGTTGGTCAGCGACAGGAGCCAGATGATCCCTTCCTTGATGACGGTGGTGATCAGCCAGTTGCGGATCGCCCCCATCACAGTTTCCTTGAGATTGGAAAGCTGGCTCTTGATCTCGTCCCACAGCGCGCCCGGACCCTCGTGGAGCAGCTTCTGCAGCAGCACGAAGCCGCCCTCGACCACGTCGAACACCTTTTCGGCGGCGGGAACCTTTTTGATCACCCGCGCCTTGATGTTGGCGTAGGTGAGCCCGAGGATCTCGAGCACGATCCGGAGGATGCCCTTGGGCGTGAACTCGAACGGACCCGTGAGGTTGACCTCGGACAGCGCGCCGGTCAGCCAGCCGATCACCCCCTGGATCAAATGCGTCTTGATGTTCTTGAAGAAGTTCGCGATGCCCGAGCCGACGGCACCGAACAGGTTCTTGATGAACGTCACCGGATCCTTGAGGATCGCGGTGATCGCCTTGCCTGCCCGGTCGAGAAACTCGAAGACCGGCTTGGGATCGACCCCGGCGATCTCGCACGCCCCCTCGATGGCGGAACGGAGCGCCTCGGCGAAGTCGCCCTGCATCACGGCGCCAACCACCCGCACCGCGGTCTTCAGCGCGACCTGGAACTTGGCGAGGATACTGTCGAGCGCGGCCGCCAGCGAGTCGGCGAGCTTGGTGATGCCCTCGATCGCCGCGTCCGCGACGGTATTGACGCCCTCGATGGCGGCATCGGTCACAGCATCGATACCGTCATTGATGCGCTTGGCGAGGCCCGGGAAGGTGTCCTTGAGATACTTGTCAACCTGCTCCTTGGCCCAGTCGCGGAACTTGTTGAGCTTGTCGACGACCCAGTCGCGAGCTGCGTTGATCAGGCCGATGGCGATATTCTTAGCCTTGTCGATGAGGGTCTTGATCGCGCTGCGCACGGCGGTGAAGACCTTGTCGATGGCCTCGGTGATGACCTTGACCGCTTTCTTGATCGCGCTCTTGACCCGGTCCCACCAGCTCTCTTCCTCCTGCTCTTCCTCCAGCTTCTTCTTCTTTTCGGCGGCTTCCTTTTCGCCTTCCTCTTTCTTCTTCTCGGCGTCGTCCTCGGCCTTGTCGAGCGTGTCCGTCGCCTTGCCCTCTTCCGCCTTGACGTGCTCGCCGATCTCCTTGCGCTGGGTGGTCTGCTCCTTTGCCGCATCCTTGGTGAAGGCGTTGACGTTGTCGTACGCCTCGCCGATGCCTTCGCCCTGGAGCTTGGCGACCTTGCCGCGGTTGTCGACGACCATCTTGCGCTGGGCGGTGTCGGTCTCGGCGTTGATCCTGGCGGCGGCAGCTTGCGCCGTGTCGATTTCCCGCTGCTTCTCGCTGTCGCGCGTGGTGGCGGCTTCGGTCGCCTGGCCGCGCGCCTCGGCCAGGTTCGGCGTCAGCTTTGCGGCGACCTTGGCGTCGGCCGCGCTGCGGACGTCTTCGGGCAGCGGCGCCGCGGCATAGTCCGCCACGGCCGGATCGGCCTCGGCCTCGATCGGGGCGGGCGGCTCCTCCGACACCGTGGCCGGATGTTGCTCATCGAGCTTGCGCGGCTGGATGTTGGATTGGCCGGGGTGGTTGCGAAAGGCGTCGGTCTGCGCATCGCGCTGGGCCTGCAGTGCTGTTGTGCCTTCCTCGCGCTGCCTGTCCATGCGCTCCGGGCCGGCCTCGCCCTCGAGCGCGACGCCGGGACGCGCGCCGGCGGAGGTGTCGATGCCGTCATCGCGCGTCCGGATCCCGGTGACAAAGCCGCGCAGGAAATTCTTGAAAGCATCCCAGAACGAACCCGACTGCTCCTTCTCGAGCTCCTCTTCGCGCGTCGCATTGCCCCGGAACGGTTCGGGCGCCGCACCGGCGGCTGGGGCAATGGCGCCTGGATCGGGCCCGGTCACGCCGTCGCCGAGCTGGGTGTCGGGGATTGGAATCTCGTCCGGCCCTGTGATCGGCGCATCGACCATACCGGAGGTCTTGGCTTCGAGGACCGGCGGGTTCTCGGCGAGGTCCTTCTGCTCCTCGCCCATCTTGCCGCTGACGGCCGGTGCCAGGTCCGGCTGGGTCGCGGCCATGACCGAGGGGCTGGAATCGATGAAGGTCGTCGTCGCCTGATCGGAGCTGCCGGAAAGATCGGCCTTCTCGACCACCGCGACCTGCTCCGCCGGGCCGGCATCGGCCCGCGGCGGCAGCGTCAGGTCCGGCTCCGGCAATGGCTCGCCGAACTCGACCGGCGCCGCCGCTTCCACGGGCGTTTCCAGGTCGGCGGCTTCGGGACCCTCCGCCCCCGCTTCCGCCTCCGCCGCACCCTCGACTTCCGGTGCCAGCTTCGCGCCCGGCCCCGGTCCGGCGGCCGGCGGCGCTGCCTCCGGCTCGGTCGGCGTCCGCCCGACCGTGACCAGCGGCACCTCCGGCAGATTCATCTTGCCGACGGGATCGAGGAAGTGATCCCAGCGCGACAGCGCGTCCCACTTTTCCTGCACCTGGCCGCCGAGATTGTCTTCGCCCGCGGTGTTGCCGTTGATGGTGGCGACCCGCAGAAGCTTCGCCGGCTTGCCCGCCGCATCCTTGGCGCTTTCGAGGCCCGTGACCATGGCGAAGTGGTTGTTGGGCAGCACGTCGATCGCGATATCGCCTTTGCGTGGCAGCTCGCCGGCCGCGCGCGGCTTCAGGGCTTCCAGCATGGGATTGCCGAGCTTCCAATCCGGGATCGGAATGCCGGCCTTCTTCATCGCCCACCAGGTGAAGATTCCGCACCAGCTCGGCAGCGCGTCCATCATCGTCTTGGTGCCGTCGGCGTTGGTCTTTTCCAGCTTGGTGATCTTGTCGATCACCTGCTCGCTGACGACGGGGCCGCCGAATGCGGTCTGGAAATATTCGCGCAGACGCTCCCAGCCGACCCGCTTGCCGTCGCCGCCGGATTTCTTGGCATTGACCTTGCCGATCTCGCCGCGGGCCAGGCGGATCGCTTCGACGATCTCCGGCCGCACGTCGTAGCTGTCGGCATCGTTGTCGGCGGCGAGCCGGACGATAGTGGCATCTTCCGACGCCTGGTCCGGAACGACCGCGCCCTGTTGAACCGTGTGGGTCAGTTCGTGCGCCAGCAGATGCTCGCCGCTGCGCGAGCCGGGCGCGAATTTGCCTTCGTTGAAGAAGATATCGTTGCCGCGCGTGAAGGCCTGCGCCTTGAGCGCGGAAGCCAGCAGGACCGCCGGCGCGTCGGTGTGGATGCGCACGCCGGAAAGATCGGCGCCGAACTGGGCCTCCATCTTGTCGCGCACCGGTCCCGGCAACGGGTTGCCGCGACCGCGCGCGGCGCGCACCTGGCGCGAAACCTCGTCGGAGACGGAAAGGCCGGCACCCTTCATGGGGCGGGATTGAAGCTCTTCTTCCTCCTCGGCCGCCTTGGCCTGCGCCTCTTCGTCTTCCTCTTTGGCTTGAGCTTCTTCCTCCTCGCCCTTGGCCTGGGTCTCTTCTTCCTCTTTGGCCTGGGCCTCTTCCTCCTCGCCCTTCGCCTGGGTCTTCTCCTCTTCCTCCTTGGCTTGGGTTTCTTCCTCTTCTGTCTTGGCCTGGGTCTCCTCCTCTTCCGGCTTGGCCTGTGTCTCTTCTTCTTCCTTTTTGGCTTGGGTTTCCTCCTCTTCGGCCCGCGCCTGGGTTTCTTCCTCGTCCAGTGCCTTGCCGTGGGCCATCTCCAGACGCTGCGCGACCGGCGTGACCCCGGCGGCGAGGCCGCGTCCTGGCAGATGAGCGGGCCTGCCATCGACCACCCGGTCGGCGACGCGGTCGGCCTCCACTTCGTAGCGGTCGCCTGGCCGGCCCATGCGCAGACGCGCCTGCACCTCTTCGTCGCGCCTTGCCTGGACCGGGGCGCTGAAGAAGGGATTGCGCTTGGCCCCGCCCTTCGATGGTTCCGAGGCGGCCGGCCGGCGCTGCGCTGTCGCGACTGTCTTCATCGCCTCAGCCCCAATCGACCATCAGGAGCGCCCGCATGAATCGTGTCTTCACGCGCGACAGCGTCCAGGGCAAGGCGGCGAGCAGGACATCGATGCCTCGGCGCTCGACCGTCAGCCGCCAGATGTCGCCCTGCCGCTCCAGCCGGCCCGGGCGGAGCAGGAAGCCTTCCCGCAACCCTTGCGGCGACGTGTTGCCCAGGCGCCCCCAATGCGCGATGACGCTGGCGAGCAGCGCCTCGGCTTCGGCGCGCTCGCTGTCCTTGAGGTCGATGCGGCGCGGGATCGGGTCCGCGATCGCCATGCCGCACAGCAGCTTGAACAGTGTGGTGTCGGGCTCGGGCGCCTGTTCCGCGCCGGTGGCGAGGTGATAGGACAGCAGCACCGCGCGAGCCCGGGCGGCGGGATCTCGAAACTGGCCGGACTCCGCGAGCAGCCCAAGGCGCTCGAAGAAAGTACTCAGGAACGGATGGAGCAGGACAGCTCCCGCCGCATGAACCGGCCGCGCGTCGGTTCGCGGCTCTTCCCTCGCTTCGTCGGCCGCGGATTCGTCGGACGCCGGCGTCTCGCCTGGCGCGGCCGGACTGGGCGAAGAACCCGCTCGATCCTGGACCGCGATGGCCCGCGGCATCGCGACCGACGGAGCGCGACCACTCAGCGCGGCAACCAGGTCAACAACCTGCGCGAAATCCACGGTCCGTACCCCGCCTGCCAGATGGCGGACCAGTTCGGCCAGCGGCAAGGCGAGGCGTTCGGGCGCCGGCCGCGAACCGACAGCTGGGTCTTCAGTATCCAGACCAAAGACATCCGCGAACTGCGCCGCCATCGCCTCGGGCAGCAGGCCATGGATCAACCGGAACACCAGCCTGGCCGGGAGCTGGCGCACCAGCCTTTCCGACGCGCGGCGATGACGCAGAACTCCGCGCAATTGCCGCGCGAGCCGCGCCATCTGCGGCGTCTCCAGCGACAGCAGGCTGGCGACCAGCGCGGCAAGAGCGCGGCCAGGCTCGGACCAGGGCATCTCGCCGGTTTCCAGAAAGGCGGCAAGCTCCGCGATATCGTCGCGGGCATGCAGCTCGCTCCGCGATTCCGGCGATGGAGCAGCAGCGAAAATCGCGGCCAGCCCATCGCCGATGCGCCGCGCCAGCTCGGCGGCCGTTGGCGGGGCCGTGGTCAGGGTGCCGAGATCCACGTCGATCCGGTCGAATCGGATGACTTGGCCGCGCCGATCGATGCGATCCAGCGCCGCGTGCAGCGCCGGCACGAT
Source organism: Dongiaceae bacterium (assembly GCA_036004205.1). Taxonomy (GTDB): domain Bacteria; phylum Pseudomonadota; class Alphaproteobacteria; order Dongiales; family Dongiaceae; genus Dongia_A. The sequence continues at coordinate 4,605 of DASYRS010000239.1, read as the reverse complement.
CACCGCGTCGAAATTGGCGCGCACGCCGCCGGCAACGGCATTGAACGCCGCGAGATGGGGCGCGGCGATCTCGAACACCACTCTGCCGATCCTGTGCTCAGGCGGGTCCAAGGTTTACGCCTCCGCGCTAGACGACGACCAGCTTCACCTGCACGGCCGCACCGGCTTTCAAGCCCACCGTCACCGGCTCCGACTTGCGCTGCCCGGCCGTTGCAACGAACGAGTATTTGCCGGACTTGAGCTCGACCTTGAAGGACGCTTCCCTCAGCGGGACCTCCTTCGATTTGTCGGACGACAGATCCGTCATTGTCACCACTGACTCCTTGAGCGGCGTCTCGCGGCCGCCCGTCGCCGGACGCTCGAAGATCAAGACCTCGATCGTGCCGGTGGTCGGCGCCGGGTCGGGCGGCGGTGGCGGCGGTGGCGGCGGCGGCGCCGGCTGAGGTGGCGGCGGTGGCGGTGGCCCTGGCGGCGGCGGTGGCGGCGGTGCCGGCGGTGGAGTCGGTGTCGGCGCCACGCTGTCCCTGAGATCCCTCCTGACGATGGCCACTTTCTTGACGATCCGCTTGTCGATCTCCAGATCGGAACAATCCGTATCGCAGCACAGATACGGCAGGCAGAAGTCGCCCAGCACGACCAGCTGGTCGAGCGCGTCCTCGCTTTGCGGATTGCTGCTGGCCATGATCTCCCGGGTCAGCCGGTCAAAGGCGACGTCCGGTACGCCGGTGCCGGCCAGCTTGCCGAACAGCTCGCCGAAGATCGGGCCGACATCGCTCAAGGCCCGCTTCAGGCCAACCTCGATATTGTCGCGCGAACCATAGACCAGGACGAAGGTTCCGCCGATCGGCACGCCGGCCTTGTGTTCCAGGCCGGGATGCTTGCGCGCATAGTTGGGGAAGATGAGGTCGTCGAACATCGACCTGATGCGCTTGCCCAGCTCGGCCGTGATGCCGCCGGTGCCGAGCTGCTTGGTGGCGGCGGCCACCATGTCGCGGTTGGCGATGATGGCGGCATTCGCCTCCGCGATCTCCTTGGTCGCCTTGGTTGCGTCGGTCTCGGCCTTGTCGGCATAGGTCGCATAGGCATCCGCGAAGCCGCGCAGCGCGGTCGCGAACTTCGCTTCGTCGAACTCCGCGACCGAGGTTGCGCCCGCGACCTGCATCATCTCCTCGGCCCGCCGCATCAATGCGACCGAGGGATAGATCGCGGTTGTCAGCTCGTCTCGTTCGGCGTCGTTGACCGCAAGCTCGCCGGCGGCGACGCGAACGCGGTCGATCAACTCTCCGCCGATCTGGACGTCGCGGACCTTGTCGTAGATGCTGGCGACGGCGACCTTCTCCAGGGGCTTGTCGCTGTCGCTTTCGACGGCGAGTGTCTTCACCAGGTCCGGGCGCAAGGTCTTCTGCACGCGCACTTCCGTCAGAGTCCGGTCGCTGATCGTACGAAGCTTGGCCTGTTCACGGACATTGAGGTCGAGGGTCCTGAAGCGCCCGGGCCCGGGCTGCGGCGTCGGAGTCGGCGCCGGCGCGCCGGGCTTCTTGCCGGTCTTGGTGGCATCGAGCCGGCCCAACAGCTGGATCAGCCACACCATGAAGGCAAACAGCACCGCCATGATCATGAGGAAGATCACGTCGAGATCGCGCAGACGGCAGGCCAGCAGAGATTGCACCGCTTTGAGCGCCAGGGCCTTCGATTCCTCATCCTGCTTGGCGGCCGCCGCGTCCTGCACGCCGTAGCCGAGCCACACCGGCTCGATCGCGAAGGAAACGCCGAGCGCCTGTTTCTGCTCGATGATCTGGGCGATCGCCGTGCCCAAAGGCTTGCCGACGACACCCTCGATGCGGATGAAATCCTGATCGTCCTGCCGCAGCAGCAGGGGAAGGCGCTCCTTGCCGGACAATGCGTAGGAAAAGATCGAGTCGAACGCGTTGGCGCGCGCCTTGCGCCAGGACCAGTTGAGGATGAGATCACCGCCTTTCGGGAACCGGTAATAAAATGGAATCGCCCGCTCGGCGAGCGGAGCGGCTCCGTCGCGCGAGGGAGTCAGGCGGATTTCCGCCGCCAGCAGATTCCTGGTCGCGTAGGTCTGCGCCAGCAGCACCATGCGCGAGAACACGGAGCGCAGTTCGGCCAACCTGTCGCTCCCGGAATCCAGAGCCGGCGACGGCACGAAGTGATGTCGCCGCTCGGCTGGGACGCCGTCGGGCGCCGGGCCGCCGGTCGCGAGCATCGCATCGTAGCCCGCATACTGGGCGAGAGTGCGCGGCGCCTTCTCAAAGGCGGTCGGGCGACGCACCACATCGCCGGCCAGCGCGTGCTGCGGAAAGCGTCCGGGATTGGGGCAGCACTCGGCATCGAACCGCGCCGCGCACTCGATGAACTCATTGTAGCTGCGCAGCATGTCGTGCACGGCGCCGTACAGATACTGCGCCAGCGTCGGCGTTTCCGCATAGGCCGCCATCAGGTTGAGAAAGTGATGGCTGGGGATCGGTCCCTCCGGGAAGCCGGCCGCCGGAAACATGTCCTCGAGCAGCGGCTTGTACGCCGCCCAGGCGTTGCGCATGGCGGGCAAGAGCCGCAGCCCGGCCTTGCCCGCCATCGTCACGAAGCGCGTGTAGAGCTTGCCCAGCGTATCGATCTGCTGCGCCGCGGGGTTGGTCTTCTCGATCGCCAGCGGCGTCAGCGCCAGGCGGGGATGATTGGCGCGGTCGACTGGCCGGCCGGCGATCGCGGCCTCCTGCGCCAGGATCTTGTCGGCGATGGCGCGCGTCACCAACAGGCGCCGCAATGTCACCTTCATCTCGGAGCCCTTGTCCGAGCAGTCGTTGATGTCGCAGTTCTTCAGGGCTTCGAGATTGCATTCGAGGAACAGCAGGATGGTCTTGTCGGAAACGAAGGCGTCGCTCAAGGGGGTTGGCGCCGCTTCTCCGGGTGCCGGCTGGAAATCGGTCGGCAGCAGCTCGAAAGCCGGACGTTGGGTATTGCCGTCGAACAGGAATGGGTATCGCGCCTTCGCCTTCTCTTCCGGCGTGGCATCCGGGCTCGACGGGATCGGCACGGAATAGGGCCGGACGCGGTCGAGCACCACGTCATTCTCGGCGATGAGGTAGCCTTCGGACGTGACGGCGACACCGCACGACAGCGACAGCGTATTTGCCGCCGCGTTCCAGTCGGGCTCGAACCCGCAAACGATGCCAATGCCGACAAGGCGTGTACGCGTCAGCCGGTCCTGCGGCTCCAGGTAGTCGACGATGTCGTTCAGATGCTTGGAGGTCAGCACCTGCCCGCTCTCGAACACCGGATAGAAGGTGTGGATGTTCATATGATCCCCCTTCAGAAGATGCCGAGGGCCGTGGAGCCCAGCCGGACGATGGTTGTATCTTCGCCCACGTCGCAATCGTGCAGAGACGCCGGCGGATAGACGGTGGTGAGCGACTCAAGGCATTCGATGAGCGCCTTGGCGGTCTTGCGAATGGCGACCGGATCGGGCTTGACCGCCGCCCGCGCCGCAAGCCAGGCGTGATATGCCTCATCGAATGCCTGCATCTGCCGCTGGCCGATCCAGCACACCTTGACCTGGACGTGGGCCGGCGCCTCTTCCCGCAGCGTGCGTTCGAGCAGGGCACGGAAATGCAGGTTGGAGAACCGTTCCGCCCAATAGGGCAGGACGACGGAAATCCGGAAGGAATAGGGATCCTCCTCGCCGCAGAAACCGCAATCCTCGCGCAGGCAGACCTGCATCAGCGCATCCCCCTTCGCCAGCGGGCGCAGCAGGATGTGCTCGACCAGATGCATGCCTTCGGAATTGCAGAGATCGGATCTCAGAAGCTCGTCATAGCGGTCGACGATGGCGCGTGCCGCCATGTTGGCGTCGGCTTCGGTGTCGAACTGCTTGTTGTGCGTCAGCGGCGCCGGTCCCGATACGATCTTCAGGGTGAAGGTGGTGGTGCCCTGCCCGGCTGAAATGTCGAACGCGCCTTCGTCGCGCAGCTTTGGATAGAGCTGCTCCGCCGCCTTCAGCGCCGCATCCGCGTCGGCGAAGGTTTCGCTCGAGGAGAACAGGAGCTTGTTGCCGGAATCCCGGATGACAACCCGGAATACGTTGCCCGACTTGAGTGTGCCAAAGAGCTTGCGGAAATGGCCGTCGCAATGAAGGTTGCGGCGCGTCAGATCGTCGATGCCGAGCAGCCGCCCGGCCCGGCGTTCCAGTCCGGAGATATTGTCGCTGTCCCAGATTTGGGCGGGATCTTCCGGGCGGATATTCGCGCCTTGGCCGCGTTCGCGCGACAGCCGTGGATAGCCCGCGAGGAAGTCGATCTTGTCCCGGATCAGTTCGCTGGAGGTCTTCAGCCGGTCGCCCGAGAGGCGGAACGAGAGCAGCGCATAATCCGCGAAGCGCTCGGCAAAGCGCGCGATGAGATGATCGAGCGCCCGGTTCCGGCGGTCCAGAAAATCCTCCTCGGACTCGGTCAGCCGCGTGCGGGCCATGTCGTCGGCGAGCGCGGCCTTGTCGATGATGATTTCCGTGTCGAAGTCGGCAACCGAGCCGGCGATGCCGGTCATGTACTGGCTGAACCAGCTGCGAGTCAGCGACGGGTCGAGGGA
>DASYRS010000238.1:0-12883 GCA_036004205.1 Dongiaceae bacterium | reverse complement strand
TCTAAAGGGGGGTGGGTTGGGTGGGGTAAGCCGCGCTTCGCTGCGAGACAATCATCGCTCGCTTCCCCCACCCCAACCCGCCCCCAGGTGGGGGCGGGGGGAACGAACGCGGCGTCCATCCGCCGCCGCCTTGTTCCTTCGCCCAATTTGCCAGTGCGGCTGCCACCGCTAGCATCCGGCCATGTTCGATCGCCGCCAAATCGTCCTCGGCGGGGTGTGCGCCTGCTGCCTGCCGCTGCGCCGGGCGCGCGCCGCGGCGTCTTTCATGCTGCGCGAGATCGCGCCCGGCATCCATGTGCGCCGCGGCGTGGACGAGGAGGCGTCGCCCGGCAATGCCGACGCGATCGCCAATGCCGGCTTCATCATCGGGGCTGAGTCCGTCCTGGTGTTCGATCCGGGCGGCAGCCTCGCCGACGGCGCCGCCTTGCGCGACGCGATCCGCGCGCTGACGCCGCTGCCGATCCGCCACGTGGTGATGAGCCACGCGCATCCCGACCACATCTTCGGCGCCGGCGCGTTCCTGGACGACAAGCCGGCGTTCGTCGGCCATGCGCGCCTCGGCGCGGCGCTGGCCACGCGCGGCGACTATTATCGCGAACGGCTGGAAGCGGTGCTGGGAGCGGGCGCGGCCGGCCCGGCGGTGATGCCGACGCTCGAGGTCGCGGACAGGCTGGAACTCGATCTCGGCGGGCGGACCGTGCGGCTGACGGCGCACCCGCCGGCGCACACCGACAACGACCTCACCCTGCTCGACATGGCGGGCGGCACCCTGTTCTGCGGCGACCTGCTGTTCGTCGGCCGCGTGCCGGCGCTCGACGGCAGCATCCTCGGCTGGCTGAAGGAGCTGGATACGCTGAAAGCGGCCGGCGGGGCGCAGACTGTCCCCGGCCACGGGCCGGAGCGGGTCGACTGGCCGGCAGGCGCCGCCGACCTCGAACGCTATCTTCGCACCTTGGTCCAAGAGACGCGCCAGGCGGTCAAGGATAACATCGGGATCGCGGCGGCAGTCGACCGGGTCGCGCAAAGCGAACGCGGTCGCTGGACCCTGTTCGAGGAGTATAATGGCCGCAACGTCACCCAGGCCCACAAGGAGCTGGAGTGGGAGTGAGGTCAGGGATCAGAGGTCAGATGCCAGGGATCGGAACTCAAAATTCCTCCCCCAACATGGGGGAGGGTAGGGAGGGGGAAGCCGCGCTTCGGTGCGAGACAGCCTTCGCTCGCTTCCCCCGCCCCAGCCCTCCCCCGTTTCGGGGGAGGGGGGTTCTCGTGCTCGCCCTCCTCGGCGTTCTCGCCACGCCCGCGCTGGCGGCGGACGATGAGGCGGCGCGGCTGGAGCGGTGGCACGAATTGCAGGCGTCGATCTTCGGCGATCGGCCGATCGTGGACGGCAACGGCCTGGTGGCGCTGGATGCGCCGAAGCGCGCGCTCGACGCGGCCCTGGTGCCGATCGCCGTCACGACAGCGCCGGAGAGCGAGGTCATCGGCCTCACGGTGGTGATCGACGACAATCCCGGCCCGCTGGCGGCCAAGGTGGAATTCGGTACGCGCGGCGATCCTTCGTTGCTGGCCCTGCGCGTGCGGGTCAACCAATACACCTTGATGCATGCGGTGGCGGAGACGGCGGACGGCGCGCTGCACGAGACCACGCAGTTCGTGAAAGCGGCGGGCGGCTGCTCGGCGCCGGTCGGCGCCAACGAAGCGCAATCCCTGGCGCAGATCGGGCGCATGAAGCTGCGCATGAGCGGCGAGGTCGCGGCCGGCAAGCCGGTCGAGGCGCAGCTGCTGATCCGCCATCCGAATTATAACGGCATGCAGATGGACCAGCTCACGCGCCTCTACACGCCGATGCGCATCGTGCAGCAGGTCGACATCACGCTGAACGGCGAAAAGGTGCTGTCGCTGGAGGGCGACATCTCGCTCTCGACGGATCCCGCCATCGGCTTTCGCTTTGTGCCGCAGCCTGGCGATCTGCCGGGCAAGCTCAAGGTCGTCGCGCGCGACAGCGACGGCGCGACGTTCGAGCAGAGCTTCGACGTGCCGGCGGGCGGGAGCTGATGACGGAGGAGACAGCCAGCGCCGAACCCCTCCCACTTTCTTCTCCTCCCCCAATCTGGGGGAGGGCAGGGAGGGGGAAGCCGCGTTTCGGCCGTCGAGAGTCTTCACTCGCTTCCTTCGCCCCAACCCTCCCCCAAAGTGGGGGAGGGGGTTTTCTTTCTTGGGTAGCCGTGCTGTTGGCGTCGCTGCTCTGCATTGCCCGCGCCGAGGCGGCGGATCCCGTGCCCGAACCCGACGGCTTCTGGACCGGCCCGATGCAGGGCGCGGTGCCGGCGACCGTCGCGGGCGGCGCGCTCATCGAGACGGCGGAGCTGGCGACGCTGATCGCGACCGAGATGCCGGTGATGGTGGATGTGAGCCCGCTGCCGCACAAGCCCGACAATGTCGCGGCGGAGGCGTGGGTGCCGCCGCCCCATCGCACCATCCCGTTCAGCGTCTGGCTGCCGGGCGTCGGCGGCGGGGAGATTCCCGCGCGGGTCGATGGCTGGTACCGCGCGTGGCTCAAGGCCCTGACCGACGGCGACCGGTCGCGGCCTATCGTCATCTTCTGCCACCCCAATTGCTGGGGCAGCTGGAATGCCGCCAAGCGCGCGATCCAGTACGGCTATACGTCGGTGCACTGGTACGAGCAAGGCATCGAAGGCTGGCAGGATGCCGGCCATGAGACCGACGTCGCGCAGCCGGAATCGCCGCCGTCCTAGATTGGCTCGGCGCGCGATGCCTGGCGCAAATCGATGACGCAATAGCGCCGGCAGCGGAGACGCGCGGCCACGCGGTTCACCGCCGCATGGCACGATCGCGATCATCGGGTTGCACAGATCATTGCCAGCGCGAGATTTCACGCGCGACACCGTGTCAGGAATTCCAGACCTGGCATGCCAGGGCCGCTGACGGCCGATAACTCCCACATCCCGATGTCAAAGATGGCGGGAATCGCACGCAGCAGCTTCAAGCTTGCAGTCTTGTGACCTTCCTCACAGCGCCGTCGCCGATCGACGCCCAGCTTGGCCGTGTCGGTCAACAGGTGTGATGGAGATCAAGATGAAGATTCATTTATTCATCGCGGCCATCGCTGCGTTGAGCCTGGCGGCTCTTGCCGTGACATTCGCGGCGACCATCGTGCCGATCCAGGGCAGATACTCGAAGACCGGTCTCGACGGCATTTGCGCCGTCGCCGGCGGCAAGTCATACGGCAGCACCAACAAAGCCTATGGCTGCAGCAAGGGGACCGTCACCGTCGAATGCCGGAAGGACGGCGCGTGCACGGGCTACGTCTACTTCCAGATTGTGGCTGACGGCCCCATGACGAGCGATCCCGCGGCGCTGCTGCAGCACTCATCGAATCCCAAGCGGGTCACGACCAGCGCCGGCGACGAGCTGCTGACCCAGCAGTAGCCTCGCCACGGCGTCGGGCAACGCGCGGCGGATGCGTGTGCCGCCGCGCGTTTCGCCGGTCCCCCCTGCGCTAACTCTCGATGAATGCCAGCAGGTCCTTGTTGAACGCGTCCGCGTTGATCTGCGCAAGGCCGTGGGACAGGCCCTGGTAGATTTTCAGCGTCGCGCCCTTCACGAGCTTGGATGAAATGTGCGCGGAGGCGACAATCGGCACGATCTGGTCGTCATCGCCGTGCGCGATCAAGGTGGGCACGTCGAACTTCTTCAGATCCTCGGTGAAGTCGGTCTCGGAGAATTGCCGGATGCAATCGTAGACGCCTTTGATGCCGGCCATCATGCCCTGGCGCCAGAATTCCAGCCGCACCCCTTCGGAGGGCGTCGCCCCCGGCCGGTTGTAGCCGTAGAACGGATCGGTCAGGTCCTTGAAGAATTGCGAGCGGTCGTTGACCGTGCCGGCGCGGATGCCGTCGAACACGCTGAGCGGCAGGCCCTGCGGATTGCCGTCGGTCTTCAGCATCAGCGGCGGAATGGCGCCGAGCAGCACGATCTTCGCCACGCGCCGCGTGCCGTGGCTGCCGATATAGCGCGTGACCTCGCCGCCGCCGGTCGAATGGCCGACCATCACCGCGTTCTTGAGGTCGAGCGCGTTCATCACCGCCGCCAGATCGTCGGCGTAGGTGTCCATGTGGTTGCCGTCCCAGGTCTGGTCGGACCGCCCATGGCCGCGCCGGTCATGCGCGATCACGCGATAGCCCTGCTGACCCAGGAACAGCATTTGCGCGTCCCAGGCATCGGCGCTGAGCGGCCAGCCGTGGGAGAACACCACCGGCTGACCCGTCCCCCAATCCTTGTAGAAGATGTTCGTGCCGTCCTTGGTCTTGACGAAGCTCATCGGGAGTCCTTTCAGGTTGGGGTGGCGCAAGCCGGAACTGTAGCGCCGCGCTCGCGCGCATTACACCGCGACCTTGGTATGGTCTTGCGACCTGCCCTGGCGAAGAAGGCGCAGAATCACTAGTGTCGGCCATGCTGACAGCGAAGGGACTCGAGAGCGATGAATTCGACCAAGGTCCAGTTCCACAGCGTTCCCGGCACCGACGCCGCGATGGGATGGGTGGGAGGCCACAGCATCGTCGGCGATCGCCCGGCGGGGATTGCGGGCGGCCAGGGTCTCGGCTTCAGCGACGGGCAATTGCTGGGGCTGGCGATTGGCGGCGTGATCCGGCGCGCGCGCGAGGCGACCACCGTCGGCAACTCGCTGCCACGCGGCATCGGCGTCACCTTCGCGGGCGGGGACCAGGATGCTCGGTAAGAGCTGGCAGGTTCCGCGCGCCCTCATCCCCATCATCCTGGTGGCGGCGGCCGCGTCGGCCTTCATCGCGATCCTCGATGAAGTGGTGGAGGGCGACACGCGGGCGGTCGACGAGGCGATCATCCTCGGCTTCCGCGTGCCCGGCGATCCGGCCGATCCCGTCGGCCCGCCCTGGCTGGAAGAGGCGGTGCGCGATGTGACGGCGTTGGGCAGCGCGCCGACCCTGGTGATCGCGGTGCTGGCGGTGGTGGGGTTCCTGGCGCTGGCGAAGGCGTGGCGGCTCGCCATCTTCGCCCTGGCGGCGAGTGGCGGCGGGCTGGTCGTATCCTCGCTGCTGAAATACGCGGTCGACCGGCCGCGGCCCGACCTGGTGCCGCACGGCAACCTCATCTACACGACCAGCTTTCCCAGCGGTCATTCGATGATGTCGGCGGTGGTCTATCTGACGCTGGCGGCCCTGGTCGTGCGGCTGATGGAGAAGAAGCGGTTGAAGAGCTATGCGCTCGGCGTCGCGATGATCCTGACGCTGCTGGTCGGCATCTCGCGCATCTATCTCGGCGTGCACTGGCCCTCGGACGTGCTGGCCGGCTGGTCGGCGGGAGCGGCCTGGGCGCTCGGCTGCTGGCTGATCGCACGCTGGATCGGCCTCGGTGGCGACGAGGTGCGCTGAAGGGGGCTATTCCTTGACCGCGCCGGTCATGGAGGAGACGTAGTGCTCCACGAAAAAGGAATAGAGAATCACCACCGGCAACGATCCGATGAGGGCGCCGGCCATCAGCGAGCCCCACTCATAGACATCGCTGCGCACCAACTCCGTCAGCACGCCGACCGGCACCGTCTTGTTCTCCGACGACTGGATGAAGGTCAGCGCATAGATGAACTCGTTCCACGACAGCGTGAAGGCGAAGATGCCGGCGGAGATCAAGCCCGGCACCGACAGCGGCAGGATGATCTTGATCAGGATCTGCCAGCGGCTGGCGCCGTCGATCAATGCGCATTCCTCGAGCTCGTACGGGATCGAGCGGAAATAGCCCATCAGCAGCCAGGTGCAGAACGGGATGAGGAAGGTGGGGTAGGTGAGGATCAGCGCGAACCGGGTGTCGTAGAGGCCGAGCTTGAACACCATCACCGCCAGCGGAATGAACAGGATCGAGGGCGGCACCAGATAAGCGAGGAAGATCGCGAGCCCGATGCCGCGCGCGCCCTGGAACCTGAGGCGCTCGATGGCATAGGCCGCGACGATCGAGGCGAGGAGCGAGAGCACGGTCGCGGCCACCGAAATGACGATCGTGTTGAGCAGCCACCCGGGATAGGAGGTCTCGAACAGCAGATACTTGATGTGGTCGAGCGTCGGCTCCACTACCCAGAACGGGCTGAAATTCTTGTAGTCGGTGAGCTCGCCGTTCGGCTTCACCGCCGTGATCGCCATCCAATAGAACGGGAACAGCAGCACGAAGCAGAAGACCGCCAGCGGCAGATAGATGGTGACGATCCGGCGCGGCAGGTTGCTGAGATAGCCCATGCCGCCTTCGTCGCCTTTGGCGAGGGTATGCGCGAGCTGGGCCATCAGTCGCTGGCTCCCTGCTGCCAGCGCCGGCGCTGCAGGCCGAAATAGCTGAACAGGATCGCGGCCAGCAGGAACGGGATCATCGCGACCGCGATCGCCGCGCCCTCGCCGAGATTGCCGCCCGAGATGCCGCGCTGGAAGCTGAGCGTCGCCATCAGATGCGTCGCGTTCACCGGCCCGCCGCGCGTCAGCACGTAGATGAGCTGGAAATCGGTGAAGGTGAAGAGGACCGAGAACGTCATCACGATGGCGATGATGGGTGTCAGCATCGGCAAGGTGACGAAGCGGAATCGCTGCCACGACGTCGCGCCGTCCAGGGTCGCCGCTTCGTAGAGCGAGGGCGGGATGGTCTGCAGCCCGGCCAGCAGCGTGATCGCCACGAATGGGATACCGCGCCACACATTGGCGGCGATGACCGAGGCGCGCGCGTTGGTCGGATCGCCGAGGAAATTGATCGGCGCGTCGATCCAGCCGAGCTGCATCAGCACCCAGGACAGGATCGAGAATTGCGCATCGTAGATCCACCAGAAGGCGATGGCGGACAGCACCGTCGGCACCACCCAGGGCAGCAGCACGATGGCGCGGAAGAAGGCCTTGAATGGCAGGCGCTCGTTCAGGATCAGCGCCAGCCACAGGCCGAGCGCGAATTTCAGCGCCGAGGCGGTGACCGTGTAGAGCAGGGTATTGAAGACCGACAGCCAAAACACGCTGTCGCTCCACAAGTACGTGTAGTTCTCGATCCCGATGAAGATACCCGGCCGACCGATCTTTTCGTCGGTGAAGCCGAGCCAGACGCCCAAGCCCAGCGGATAAGCCAGGAACAGCAGCAGCAGAACGGCCGCCGGCAGCATGAACAGAAAGCCGAGCGCGCCGCGGCTCTGCTGGATGCGCTCGAGCAAGGGGCGATGGCGCGCGGTGCGATGGGGGAGGGCGACGTCAGCCATGGCGATCAGTCCCGAACCCCGAGGAAGAGTCCCTTCTCCCTTTGCGGGAGAAGGATACGAAGCCTTGGCGAGGCGCAGCCGAGCCTAGGCGAAGTTGGATGAGGACTTGTGGGCCGATAGGCACGCGCGCTCGTAAGAGCGCAAGATCGCTATGCCATGCGCTGCAAGTGAAGCGCTCGCGCGCTGCGCGCCTGCGGCGCGGCCCCCTCACCCAGCTTCGGCTAAGCTCACTATCGTTCGCTAAGCCTCCGCAGCCCTCTCCCGCGAGGGGAGAGGGGGAGATTGTCATGGTGACGCTCGTGCGGTGTGCCGTCAGCAACGTCATCCAACTCAAACGCGATAGTACCGGTTGGCGCGGGCCTCCGCCCGTTCCATCGCGGCTTGCGGCGTCTGCTGGCCGGTCACGGCTTCGGCGAACATGTCGACCAGCACGTAGTCGGCCATGACCGCGGCCGAGGCATAGCCGAGCGGTCCGGCGTAGCCGTTCGGGCGCAACGTTTCCGACGCCTTGGCATAGGGCGCGTTGTTCGGATCTTCTTTCCAGATCGGATTGCTGGCGTAGGATTTCAGGGTTTGGCAGCAATAGCCGGCCGAACTCGTGATCCAGGCATCCATCTGCGGCTGCTCGAACATGAAGCGCAGATACTCGCGCGCCGCGTTCGGGAACTTGGTGTATTTGAAGATCACCGCGCTGGAGACCTGATAGAGCTCCACCGACTTGCCGACCGGACCGATCGGCAGGTTGGTGGTGCGGATGTCCTTGGCGATCTCGGCCAGTTTCGGATCATGGGAAGCGGTGTAATAGGCCGAGATGCCGTTGGCGATGACCGAGAGCTCGCCCGCCAGGAAGGCGCGGTTGTTGTTGACGTCGAGCCAGCCTTCGGTGCCGGGGATGAAGGTCTTATAGAGCTCCATCGCATATTCGATGGCCTTCAGCGTCTCCGGGCTGTTGATGGTGACCTTGCCGCCTTCGTCGACCATCTTGCCGCCGTGGCTCCACAGCAGCCAATGCGCGTAGTTGTTGCCATCGCCGACGCCGTGGCCATGGGTGAAGCCGACCGGATGGCCGGTCTTCTGCAGCGCCTTGCAGAGCTCCAGGAAATCGTCGGTCTTCTTGGGAAACTCGGACCAGCCGGCTTCCTTCACCCAGCTCTCGCGATAGACGATCGCATTGCCGATGGTGGTCAGGGGCAGGCCGACGAACTTGCCGTCGCGCGTCGCGTAGTCGCGCGGTCCGTCGTACCAGCCGCCGTATTTGGTGCCGAGATAGTCGGCGAGTTCGGTCACTTCGAGCAGCTTGTCCGGGTATTGATGCGGATCGTCGAACCAGACCAGCATGATATCGGGACCCGAGCCGACATTCGCCGCGACCGCGGCCTTGGGGCGGATATCCTCCCAGCTTTCCTTGTCGACCCGTACGTCGATGCCGGTGGCCTCGGTGAACTTCTTGGTGTTCGCCAGCCATTGGTCCTCGTCGCCCTTCACGAACGGCGACCAGCGCAACAGGCGCAGGCTCGCGCCGTCTTCCGGCTTGTAGGTGAGGTCCTCGGCCATGGCGCGCCGGCCACCCTGCAGCGCCGGCATCATCGCGCCGGCGGCGAGGCCGGCCGTAGTCTTGATCACATCGCGTCTGGTGAATTTCATGGTCTTTCCTCCCACAATGAATGGCGGTCGCTAGAGCCGTTTTCCCGACTCTCCGTCGAACAAATGAATTTGGTTCCCCAATGGTCTTAGGCCGATCTTGTCGCCCGGCCGGAATGGATGGCGTTCGCGGAACATGGCGACGATCTCCTCGCCGCTCGCGAGGCGCGCATTGACCTGCACTTCCGGGCCGGTCGGCTCGACCACCACGATCTCCGCCGTCAGGCCGCCTTCGCCGAGCGTGAGATGTTCCGGCCTGAGGCCGAGCGTGACGGTCTGTCCGTCCCGCGCGGCCGGCGCCACCGGCAAGGGCAGGCGCAACCCGCCTTCGCCCACGAAAGCGGCGGCGCCGTTGAGCGCGATCCGGCCGCTGAGGAAATTCATCGCCGGCGAGCCGATGAAACCGGCCACGAACCGGTTGCCCGGCCGGTCATAGAGCTCCAGCGGCGCGCCTATCTGCTCGATCTGGCCGTCATGCATCACGACGATCTTGTCGGCCATGGTCATGGCTTCGATCTGGTCGTGCGTCACATAGACGGTGGTCGTCTTCAGGCGCTGGTGCAGCTCCTTCACCTCGGCGCGCATGGCAACGCGCAGCTTGGCGTCGAGATTGGACAGCGGCTCGTCGAACAGGAACACCTGCGGATCGCGCACGATCGCCCGCCCCATGGCAACGCGCTGGCGCTGCCCGCCGGACAGCTGCCGGGGATACCGGTCCAGATAGGTCCCCAGCCCAAGGATCGCGGCCGCCCGGTTGACGCGCTCGGCGATCTCCGTGGCCGGCGCATTCCGCAGCCGGAGGGAAAATCCCATGTTCTCCCCGACGGTCATGTGCGGATAGAGCGCGTAATTCTGGAACACCATCGCGATGTCCCTCTCCTTCGGAGGGACATCGTTGACGATGCGCTCGGCGATGCGGATCTCGCCGCCCGTGATGCTCTCGAGCCCAGCGATCATGCGCAGCAGCGTCGATTTTCCGCAGCCGGAAGGTCCGACCAGGATGACGAATTCGCCATCCGCGATATCGACCGACACACCGTGCAGCACCTGCGCCGCCCCAAACGCCTTGCGCACGTTGCGAATCTCGACTGCTGCCATTCGTCCTCCCGCCAGCGCTTCGTTCGGTGGCCTCGTTTGATGTCGGGGCAAGCGCTTTGATGGCGACGATAGTGGGTGGATTCAGCGGTCGCAATAACGTTCGCTGGTTTTGGAAAATTCCAATTCTGAAAGAGCCAATAAGAGAATTGGGCGTGAGGGAATAGGCCTCACGCCGCGCGCGCATGCGCCGATGACAAATCGGTAACACGAAGGGCAGAGGCGGCGATGTGCCTCGCTACGGCGCCGTGCTTACGTGGCCGGCGGCGACCCTGCGTGCGCGACGGTCACGCAGCTCGGCCGCCAACCTCTCATCAATCGCGCCGGTCTGGAACACCTGTGCATAGCGCGCTTCGGGTAGCGCGCCGCGGCCATCCTGGCTCTTGCGGTAGGCGGCCTTGCGCGCAGCGGTGAATGCCGTGGCGGGCTCCGCGATACTGTCGGCGCGGTCGGCGATCCAATGGCCGGCATTGGCGCCCATCTCCTCGGCCAGGATCGCCCACAAGGCGGCGTCCTTGTCGTTCGCGTCCTGCTTGGGGAAGGCGACGCGGCCCACGCGCTGGCGTTGCTCGTCCCAGGCTTTGGTCAGCGTCTCGGTCGAAGTCGTGTCCTGGTCGATGAACGGAATCCAATAGAGATCGAACGTTACGTCACCGCGCCCCTGGCGCGCGCGCCAGTCCACGGTCAGGTGCCGTGGGCCAGCGAGCGGCGAGCGCAGCGGATTCTGATCGGCGACCGTCGGCACGATGACGAACTTGCCGGCCACCCCGCTTGCTTCGACGATGCCGGTCCAATAGGTCTGGTACGCGCTGCTCGAGAGCGCGGTGCGCCCCGTCTGTTTCACCACGTGCGCCGCGGTCGCTCCGCCATGGATCGCCCCCAGTTTCTCCAACAGGTGCTTGACCAGGGTGCCGCTGGACACGAGCACACCCGGCTCGCCGCCGCCGAACGGGGATTTCGCGCCGGCCGCCGCCACCGTCGCCGCCAGCAGGACCATGAAGTCGGGGTGAGTGTCGGTCGGCGCGGTGGGATCGTTGAGGGCGAGGAAATCGACCCGCCGCCCGGCCGGCGTCTGGAACGCCAGCATCAGGCCGAGGAAATCGGGATCGGTCTCGGCATGCGGACAGCCGAGGCCGGTGGAAACGCGGCCGATCCCGATATGCTCCGCGTTCGGCTGGAACAGGCCGAGGCCGTTGAGCGCTTCGGGCAACTGTGCCGCGACCTTCAAGGTCACGCGCCCGCCCGCGATCTGATATTGGTGGGCGACACGGTCGCGCAGGGTCACGTCGGGATGATTCTCGACCAAGGCGGCCTGCAGATCGGGAATTGCGGCCACATCCTCCGCGATGCGCGCGAGGTCGTCGCGCGACGGGCGAAACGGAATCCAAATTTTGGAGCCACTGCCGTTCGTCATGCCTAATCCCCCCATACTCGATAGCCCGGCGAGGCGCGGCCGGGTTTCAGGAAGGCGTTCGGTGCTGGTGTGAATGGCGAGGGACTCTGGCGCCCGCGTTCAGCGCGAGTCAACTTATTCCAGCGGGACGTGTAGCTATTTCCGTTAATTCAGTGTGCTGCGCCAGAGAGTGTGCGGGTGAGGGTGCGGGCGGCGCTCTACTAGCCCCAGGCTTCCTTGGAGCCCATGCGCTTGCCGAAGCGGGCGGGCGCGGGCGGCGGAATTTCCGCCGCCGGGCGGCCGTAGAGCCAGCCCTGCCCGAGATCGACGCCGAGATCGAGCAGCAGCCTGTGCTGGTCCTCTTTCTCGACCATCTCGGCGACCGTGCGGATGCCGAGGCACTTGCAGGTGGTGAGCACGCCTTCCACGATCGCGCGCTCGCGCAGCGAATCGTTGATGTTGCGGATGTAGATGCCGTCGATCTTCACCAGATCGACCGTGAGCTGCTGCAGATAGGGCAGGGACGAAGCGCCGGCGCCGAAATCGTCGAGGCACACGGCATGGCCGCGGGCGCGCAGGCGGTCGACCGCCTTGGCGGCGCGCTCCAGGTCTTCCAGCTTGGCGGATTCCGTCACTTCCACCATCAGCTTCTTGCGGTCCTCGCCCAGGCGTTCGGTCACGCGCTCGAACATCGTGATGAAACTGTCGTTCAGCAGCGACTTGGCCGACATGTTCACGGCCAGCGACAGATGATGCTTCTTGGACGTCGCTTCCATGATCCGGCGGATCGCGCCGTTGGTGACGGCGAGGTCCAGCTCGTGGACGATGTTGATCTCTTCGGCGAACTTCACGTCCTCGAACGGCGAGCGGCCGTTCGGCAGGCGCAGCAGCACCTCGTAGTGATGCTGATAGCGGTCGACCAGGCTGACGATCGGCTGGTAGTGCAGATTGATCTTCTGCTCGTGGATGAGGTCGCGCATCGAGACCACGCGGGTCAGGATCTCCGCCGTCTTCTTGCGCAGATATTCGTCGGCCGTCCCGGAATCCATGCCGGCCGTGCCTTCGGCCGTGAACTTGCCGACGATGTAGGTGAGGATGCCGTCGACATCCTGGTCCGACAGCGAGTTGCCGTGGAAGCGGACGGTCGTTTCGTGCAGCTTCAGCGCCTTCTCGTCGACGTTGTAGTTCTCGCCGGCCTTGGCGATGGCATCGGCGATGACGGCCGGGCTCTCGCTTTCCAGGTGCGTGACGCTGAACTTGCCGTCGCCGACCCGGCCGGCGGAATCGTGGTCGATGGCATGCAGCTTCAATTGCGCGCCGATCTCGCCGAGCAGGGCTTCGGAGCGCTCGACGCCCAGCATGCTCTTCAGCTCGGCCTCGCCGCAGATCTCGATCAAGGTCAGGCATGCGGTCTTGCCCGACTGGCGCGCCAGCTTCACGGCATCGGTCGCCGCCGGGGTGAACTCGACCGCCTCGAGCAGGCC
>DASYRS010000237.1:0-3038 GCA_036004205.1 Dongiaceae bacterium | reverse complement strand
CGGCGAACAGATGCTGTTGGCGCGTGACGCTTCCGCCGGCGGGCAGCCGGCGCTCCGCGGCGGCGAAATCCACCTGATAGAAATCGCTCTTGGGGTCATAGAAAATATTGCCGGTCAGGGTTTCATCCTGCGGCGGGATCTGGCTGACCAACCAGTATTTGTCGCTGATTCCCATCCAGCCGCCGGTCGAATTGGGATAGACGAACTTGCCGTTGTTGTCGGCTTCCTCGGCCTGCGATTTCACGGACTTGTATTTCTGTTCCTGCAACGATCCTTCGAACACGCCGATCGGGCCTTCGTGCAGCACATAGCTCTGGCTGGCATTCTCCGGCGTGCCGTAGCGCACGACGCGCCCGTACGGTGCGACCGCCACTTCGCCGCTGCCGCCGTTCGTCACTGTGTCGGTGACGGTCAGCATGTAGTTCGTATCGATCTCGAACTTGCGCGCGAAGGTCAGGCCCTGGCCGTTGTTCCAGGTGAGGGTGACTGGCTTGTCGGGCGAAAGCATGTCGCCATTCGCCTGCCAAACCGTGTCGTTCTTCGGCAGGGCGATGTCCTTGGACTCGCTCGACCAGCCGAAATCGGCGTAATAGCCATGTTGGGTGTTGCTGGGCGACAGCAGCACGATGTTGGGGCTGTTCGGGTCGACGGTCTCGCGATAATCCTTGAGGATCAGATCGTCGATCCGGCTGCCCTTGAGCGCGATCGAGCCTTTGAGGCGCGGCGAATCGATCGCGATGCGCGGGCTTTCCTTCAGCGCCTCCTCGCGGCTCACCACCTTGCGCCCGGTGTCCTGCGGCGCCGCCTGCTGCGCCGGTGGCTGCCCCGGCTGCTGCACGGGCTGTGCCGCCTGCTGGGCCTGCTGCGCCGCCATGTGCGGGCCTTGGACGAATACCGTCCACAGGATGATGATCGCGGCGGACAATGCGATGGCGATGAGGAGGTTCTTGTTTTCCATGGCGCTTCAGCGTCTTCGTGTTGGGGCGCGGCTCCGCGCCGTACTAGTGGGAATGATGGGCAGCGTGATGACAGTCGCGGTGGGCCGCCGGATTATCCTGGGGCACCGGGTCGTAGCCGGAACCGCCCCAGGGATGGCAGCGCAGGATCCGCCTCAAGGCCAGCCAGCCGCCGCGCAGCGCGCCGCGGGTCGCGATGGCCTCGATTGCATAGGCCGAACAGCTTGGCGCATAGCGGCAATTGACGCCGAGCAGCGGCGAGAGGGTCCACTGATAGAGCCGGATCGGCGCGATCAGCGCGGCGCGCAGGATCGCGCTCATGACGGCTCGCCGCGATAGAGCTTGAGCCGCTTGAGCCCGGCCACCAGGTCGCCGACCAGGGCGCGGTAGTCGCGGTCGATGGTCGCCGGCCGCGCGATCAGCACGAAGTCCATGCCCGGCTCGGCATGAGTCAGCACCTCGGCGGCCACGGCGCGCAGGCGCCGGCGCGCACGGTTGCGCTTGACCGAGTTGCCGACCTTGCGGCTGGCGGTGAAGCCCACGCGTACAGGCTCCAGGCGTACAGCATCGAGCGGCGCTGCACGCGGCGCGTCATCGCTCGGGGATAGAGGGGAAGGCTGGCGGCGGACCTGAAGGATCAATCCGGGGGCGACCCACTTGCGATTTGCCGCCGCCACCTGCAGGAATTCGGCCCGCCGCTTCAGGCGGCCGATCACGGATCAACGCTCAGGCGCTGAGACGCTTGCGGCCCTGGCGGCGCCGGTTGGCCAACACCTTGCGGCCACCGACCGTCGCCGAACGCGAGCGGAAGCCGTGGCGGCGCTTACGGACCAGAGCGCTCGGCTGATAGGTGCGCTTCACGACAAAACTCCCTTGATTTCCAAATGCTTCGCAAATTGCGCGCGGTGTATAGGACATTGTGGTGCGCCAAGTCAATGCGACTCTGTCCCCGCTGGCCTAGCGCACCGCCCTGTGGTGGAGCGGGTAAGCCGCTGTTTCTTTTATGCTTTCCAGCACGACGGAGGACCGGATATTGGCCACTTCCGGCGCCTTCATCAGGTGCTCCGACATGAACTCGGAGAACCGCTTCAAATCCGCCACCACGATCTTGAGGACATAGTCCGCTTCCCCGGTCAGGGACTGGCATTCCATGACCTCCGGCAGGGCGCGGACCCGCTCGTGGAACGCCTGCATGGAATCGCCGGCGTGGATCTTCAGCGTCACCAGGCAATAGACGGTAAGGCCGATCCCCAGCCTCTGCCGGCTCAGGACCGCCTGGAAGCGCTCGATAAAGCCCTCGTCGATCAGGCGCTGGACCCGCCGCGACACCTGGGAGGCGGAGAGGTGCACCCGCTCCCCCAGCTCGGCGTTGGTCAGGCGGCCGTCCTGCTGCAACTCAGCCAGCAGCTTGAGATCGAAGGCGTCGAGGCCGGATGCATCAACCATGCGTCAATCCTGCTGTTCCCGCATGTTTCGTGTGAAGTTCTTCGCAAGGTCGCTTCAGAATACACAAAAATCGCATGGAAAATGCATTAGAATATTACCATATGAATCAATGCGTTCCTGGAGCTTGCGCAATGGCAGCCGACAAAGACTTCAACCCGATGGGGACCCGCGGCTTCGAGTTCGTCGAATTCACTGGGCCGGACGGTTCGGCCCTGACGCGGGTGTTCCAGTCGCTCGGCTTCATGCCGATCGCCATGCACCGGTCCAAGAACGTCACCCTGTTCCGCCAGGGCGGGATCAATTTCATCCTGAACGGCGAGGGCAAAGGCTTCCCGAAGCAGTTCAGCGACAGCCACGGCCCGAGCGTCTGCGCGATCGCGATCCGGGTCGACGATGCGCCCAAGGCGATGACCCGGGCGCAGGAGCTGGGCGCCAAGGCGCTGGTCAACGAACCGGGTCCGATGGAGCTGTCGCTGCCCGGCATCGAGGCGATCGGCGGCAGCCGGATCTTTTTCATCGACCGCTATGACGAACGCAGCTCGATCTACGACATCGATTTCAAGCCGATCCCGGGCGCGAACCAGCATCCCGAAGGCACCGGCCTGGTGGAGATCGACCATCTCACCAACAACGTCT
>DASYRS010000236.1:0-5785 GCA_036004205.1 Dongiaceae bacterium | reverse complement strand
AGGTTCTCCCAATTGCGGACCAGGCGCGCATTCGCGTGGGTCGCGACACACCGATCGAGCAACGCAGCGGTCGCGGCGTCGCTGCCATTGTCCACCAGCACGAGCTCAAATCGGCGGCCGGCGTCGACCTCGAACAGCGACGAGAGACAGGCCGAGGTCAGGTCGGCCTGGCCGTGGACCGGAATGACGATAGAGACCAGATCCGCGTCCCGGCCGGCAAGATCCGACCGCAGCCGCGACCAGTCCACATGATGCTTGCCCAGCACCACATAGGTCCAGCCTACCGGCTCCGACACGGTAATACGGTCGGTGCGGGTCAGCCGGCCGTCATAGGCACAACCGATGAAGGGCGCATAGCCAATCCGCGAGTCCTTGGCGTAGCGCAGGATCACATCCCAATCGGACATGCGAGTCAGGCCCTCGTCGCAGCCGCCGCGCGCATCATAGAGGGCCCTGCGATGAAGGGCGACGTTGATGTCGATGAAATTGCGGCGGCTGAGCGCGGTGTAGTCGAACTCCGCGCCGACATAGCGCGTACGCCAGCCATCGTTGGTTTCCAGGGCCGAATAGACCAGATCGAGATTTCGGTCGAGCAGATAAGACGTGGCGATCTCGAGGAATTCCGGCCACCAGCTATTGTCGCTGTCCAGATAGGCGAAGAGCTGGCCCTTCGCTTGCGCCATCGCGGCGTTGCGCGCGGCGGCGACGCCGTCGCCGTCCTTGCGCAGAAGGCGGATACGCGGATCGGCCAGAAAACCCGCGACTACCGACGGCGTTGCATCGCTGCTGCCGTCATCCACGATCAGGAGTTCCCAATAGTCGTAGGTTTGGGCCTTGATGCTGCCGATCGCCGTCGGCAGCAGCGCGGCCCGATTGCGCGTCGGCAGAATAACCGAGATCAATGGCCGGTCGCGCAGCAAGGCCGCGTGACCACCGCTCGATCGGACTGTCGCGAGGAAGCCGCGTGCGGCCTCGTGGTCAAAGCTTTTGCGCAGCGCGTTCCTGTTGTGTGGCGAGGCGATCTGGGCGGACGATGAGAACCAGGCGCCGGAATCGATCTCGCCGTTGGGGCGGCGACCCTCGCGCGCGCCGTGACGCAGGAAATGGAGCAGGGGATTGACGCCGGCGGCGGCCACATCCGGGTTCGCCTCGAGATACCATTTGGTGTCAAACAATGGACCGGGATTGCGGCCTTCCACGACGCCGCGCAGGATGAAATGCGCCAGCGGGTTGAGCCCGGATTCCACCACGTCGGGATTGTTGGCCAGGTACCAGCTCGAGCTAAAAAGGCGATTGGGATCCCGCCCTTCGCGCGCGCCGTGACGGACATAATGGCGCAGGGGATCGACCCCGCGCGCTGCCACGTCCGGATAGGTTTCCCGATACCACGCTGAATCGAACAGGCCGGACGCGCCAATGACACTCGCAGCATGGGATGCACGCGATTGGAGCCACGCGGGGACGCGCAAACGGGCCAACAGACCGCTCAACAACTCACTCATTCGAATATTGATCAACCGCGCAGCTCGGCGATCCAGTGTCCTTAATTACCACTGAAACTCGTGCCTCATCAAACGACTTTTCCCTCGAACGGGTTGCGTCCTTGCTTGTCCTCGATTTCGATCACCCAGAGATCGGGGTCGCGTTTTACCTGGCGGTCGATATAGGCGGTCGCGTCGGATTCGGCGAGCAACGCGCCTTGCTGAGCAGCCAGCCAGGCGACGCGGCCTTCCATATCGCGCGTCTGGCTCAGGACCTTGAACGTGCCATCGAGCAGGTTGAGCTTCACGATCACGGCGCCGCCCCATTGATCGCCCTTACGCAGGACGGCGGCGAACATGCCTTCCGCGTTGCAGCGGCGCAGGTGAGCCTGCACCCACAGCTCGGTCGAAAGACGGCCGTCGGTGGTCAAGAGCGGGGCCTCGCCGCCAAGGCGGAAGCGCGGATCTGGGACAAGGTCTGGCGCGGGGTGATCACCTCCGCACTGAGGCGGATCTCGATGAGTGCCGGCTTGCCGGCCTTTGCCGCACGCTCGAACGCGGGGGCGAAGTCGGCGGTCTGCTCCACCAATTCGCCATGGGCGCCGTACGCCCGCGCCAGCGCGACGAAATCCGGATTGACGAGATCGGTGCCGGAAACGCGGCCGGGATAGGCGCGTTCCTGATGCATGCGGATGGTGCCGAAGGTGCCGTTATTCACGACCACGAACATCACCGGCACATTGTATTGCACGGCGGTCGCCAGCTCCTGGCCGTTCATCATGTAGCAGCCGTCGCCGTTGAAGGAGAGCACCATGCGATCGGGCGCGATCAGCTTGGCGGCGATTGCGGCAGGCACGCCATATCCCATCGAGCCATTGGTCGGGGCGAGCTGGGTACGGAAGCGCCGATAGCGATGGAAGCGGTGGATCCAGGTCGCGTAATTGCCTGCGCCGTTGGTGAGGATGGCATCGGCGGGCAGGCGCTGTTCCAGCCAACTCACGATCTCGCCCATCTGGACCGGGCCTTCGACCCGCGGCGGCGTCGTCCATTCGAGGTAATCCGCGCGGGCGGTCTTGGTCTCGTTGTCCCAGGCACGCGCCGGTACCGGCCCAAGGGCCTTTGCCATGGCGGCGAATTCGGCCATGCCGGCGTTGATCGGCAGCACGGCCTGATAGACCCGGCCCAATTCCTCGGCGCTGGGGTGAATGTGCACCAGGCTCTGCCGCGGCACCGGGATACTGACCAGCGTGTAGCCGGATGTCGTCATCTCGCCAAGGCGCGCGCCGACGACGATGAGAAGGTCCGCGCTTTTCACGCGCTCGGCCAGCTTGGGGTTGATGCCGATGCCGACGTCGCCGGCGTAGTTCTGGTGGCTGTTGTCGAACAGATCCTGGCAGCGGAAGGAGCAGCCGACCGGCAGATTGGCCGCCTCGGCGAAGGCGCGGATGTCGGCCACCGCCTCGGCCGACCAGCCGCCGCCGCCCAGGATCATGAATGGACGCTTCGCTTCATCCAGGCGATCCCGCAGATCGTGCATCTGGGCAGCGCTGGGCGAGGGCTGGACCGGCTTGTAGCCGCCTGCGTCCGGCACATCGACCCGGTCGGTCAACATGTCTTCCGGCAGCGCCAGCACGACGGGGCCGGGCCGGCCATTGACGGCGCGGTGGAAGGCCTGGCTCACATATTCGGGGATGCGGGCCGCATCGTCGATCTCCGCCACCCATTTGACCATTGGGCCATACATGCGGCGGAAGTCGATCTCCTGGAACGCCTCGCGCTCCACCTGATCGCGCGCCACCTGGCCGATGAACAGGATCATCGGCGAGGAATCCTGGAACGCGGTATGGACGCCGATCGAGGCATTGGTGGCGCCCGGGCCACGGGTGACGAAGCAGATGCCGGGCCGCCCGGTCATCTTGCCATAGGCTTCCGCCATGTAAGCGGCGCCGCCTTCCTGCCGGCAGACGACGAGCTTGATCCGGTCGCGGGCATCGTGCAGGGCGTCCAGCGCGGCCAGATAGCTTTCGCCTGGGACGCAGAAGGCGGTGTCGACGCCGTGGATCTTCAACGCATCGATCAGGACCTGACCGCCCGTGCGCAGGTTGCCGGAAGTCGCCATGGGGAACACCTCGTTGAACTGCCAGTGACATAGCCGAGCGGGGGACCGGCGGCAAGGAAGGCGGCCCCGGCAGAATGGGCAGATTGGCCGGCAAAACGGCGGCCGGCCGGCCGAATGGCTAGGCCGGCTGGAGCGCGGCAGCGATGCGGCCGATGGCCTGGGTGCCGCTCCAATATGCGCCGCCGCAGGTCGCGACCATGGGCATGCCGACGGCTTCGCCGGCAAAGAACAGGCGGTTCTCCACGGGCTCAGCCAGGACCTGCCGCGCGCCGAAATGACCGGGCTTGACCGAGGCATAGGCGCCCAGCACCCAGGGGTCGGTATCCCAGGCCGAAACGATGGAGCGAATGAAGTGCCGCCGGATGCCTTCGCCGAACACCGCGGCGACTCGGTCCAGGACGTAGTCGGTGGCGGCTTTCTGGCCGGCGCGGGTCAGGTGGCCGGCGTAGCGGCCGCCGGTCTGGCCGACCACATAGTTGAAACCGAAGGTCGGGATGTGGATGGCGAGCGGCTCGGCGTCGCCATCGACGATAGTGAGGCTGCTGGAAGCATCGTCGAACACGTCGCGGTCGAAATAGAGCGCGACACGGTTGGCGATTCCGGGCGAGAAACCGTCGATGGCGGCAAGGGTCGCCAACGGCAAGGCGGGCCGGAACCTGACAAGCCCCGATTGCAGGATGCCGATGGAGACGGTGATGAGCACGGCGCGGGCCGCGACCGTGCCGCGGTTGGTGCGGATGGCGACGTGATCGCGGGCCGACCAATCGATCTCCTCGGCCACCGTGTTCAGGGAGACGGGAATGTCGGCGCCGAGGCGCGTCATCATGCGGCCGAGGCCATTGCGCACCGGCCAGTCGCCGCCGCTCATCACCTGGCTCATCACATCTCTCGCCGACACGCGGTCGGGCTCGGCGGCATGGATGACGGACAAGACATGCGCGTACGGCGTGAAATAGGGGCTGTCCGTATCGAGCAACGACAGCACGTCGCGATCTTCGTTGGCGGGCAGGGCAGTGCCGACGCTGCTTTCGGCCCAGTCGAAATAGGCGCCGTACGCATTGTTCTCCGCCTGGGTAGCGTGCCGCCCGTTCAGCCAGAGATGGGGGGAGAAAGCGAAGTTGCGATCGATCGCGAAGCCGAGCCGGTCGGCTTCCGCCACCAGCGGGTTGATGTCGGACCAATGCAGCCAATGACAGCCGAGATCGAACGGCACGCCCGGCGCCAGGTCCTCGGTATAGGCCCGCCCGCCGATGCGGTGCGAGGCCTCGATGACCTGGTGGCTGAGGCCGGCTTTCGTCGCTGCTCGAGACGCGCCGATGCCAGCCGCACCGGCACCGATGATGACGAGGTCAAGATGGGGGGACATGAGAATGATCTAGATCGGCGGGCGGCGGTGCGCCCACGGCATGCGCTGCTCGATCGTGGCGCCGATCCGGAGGGCAAGACGGTCGTCGTGGCGGCGGGCGACGATCTGCAGGCCCATGGGCAGGTTGTCCTTGCTCCAGCCGCACGGCACCGACAGCGCTGGGCACATGCCGAACAGGCTGAACACGGACGTGACATCGAGGCAGCGATAGGTGCCGTCCGCTTCCACCTTCCAGTAACTGGCATCGGAACCGCCATGGGGCACGGCGGGCCGCGCCATGGTCGGGCAGAGCAGGGCATGATGGCGGGTGAGGATCGGCGCGAGATCGTTGCGCCAGGCGCTGGTGCGGGCAAATTCGAGCGTCTTGAATTCGACGGCGGACGCGGCGAGGCCGTTCTCGATATAGCCCACCACCTTCGGGTCCATCTTGGCGCGATGGGTCTTCAGCGTGTGGCCGAAAAAGGTGGCGAGA
Source organism: Dongiaceae bacterium (assembly GCA_036004205.1). GTDB lineage: Bacteria > Pseudomonadota > Alphaproteobacteria > Dongiales > Dongiaceae > Dongia_A. The sequence continues at coordinate 347 of DASYRS010000236.1, read as the reverse complement.
TAGACCTCCCAGTGCTTCAGCCACAGGTCGTCCAGTTCCACGCCCCAAGGCAGGCTGACCTCCTCGACGCGGGCACCGGCCTCCGCGAGGGCCTTTGCCGCCGCGCGAATGGCAGCCTCGACCTCCGGGTGCCAGACGCGCTTGCCGAAATCGAGGCAGAGGCCAAGGCTGAGATCGCGCAGATCGGTATCGAAGGATGCAAGGAAGTTCTGGGGTTCGGTGAGGGATTGGATGTCTTGTTCGTTCGGTCCTTGCGTCACTTGGAGGAACAGGCAGGCATCGGCGATGGTGCGCGCCAGCGGGCCGAAATGGGAGAGCTGGTCGAACTCGCTGGGCAGGATCGTGAA
>DASYRS010000235.1:0-15275 GCA_036004205.1 Dongiaceae bacterium | reverse complement strand
GGAGATCGAAGGCAGCGCGGGGACGGTGAAGGCCGAGACCTGCAGGAGCTGCCACGGCTACGTGAAAATTCTGCATCAGCATTTGGACCCGGCGGTGGATGTAATCGCCGACGATGTCGCCAGCCTCGGCCTCGATCTGCTGGTGCGCGAGACCGGCTTCAAGCGGGGCGGGCTCAATCCGTTCCTGGTCGGCTATTGAGGACGCGATGGCGCCAGACGGCAAGATAGGGAATGCGCGGCGGTTGCCCTCGGTGGACGAGGTGCTGAGAACCGGCATCGCGGGCACGGCGATCGGCGAGTTCGGCCGTCCCGCCGTCCTTGCGGCAGTGCGTGACACGCTCGCGGCCGCGCGCCTTGGGGGCAATGGTGCCGCAGCCGAGACGGTGGCCGAAAATGCGCGCTGGAAGCTGGAGGCGCAGGCGGTGCCGAGCCTCCGCCCGGTCTTCAACCTGACCGGAACGGTGCTTCACACCAATCTTGGCCGCGCGCTGCTGGCGGAGGCGGCGATCGAGGCGGCAACCGAAGCGATGCGCAGTGCCGTCGCGCTCGAGTTCGATCTCGAAGGCGGCCGGCGCGGCGAGCGCGACGATCATCTGCGCGGCTTGCTGTGCGAGCTGACCGGCGCCGAGGATGCGACCATCGTCAACAACAACGCCGCCGCGATCCTGCTGGTCCTCAACACCCTGGCGAAGGGGCGCGAGGCGGTGGTTTCGCGCGGCGAGCTGATCGAGATCGGCGGTGCGTTCCGCATGCCGGAGATCATGGCCAGAGCCGGCGCCAAGCTGGTGGAGATCGGCACCACCAACCGGACTCACGCCAAGGACTACGCCGCGGCGATCGGGCCCAAGACCGGCCTGCTGCTGAAGGTCCATACCTCGAACTACCGCATCGAGGGTTTCACCAGCGAAGTATCGGCCCGCGACTTGGCGGCGCTGGCGCGCGAGCGCGCGGTCCCGCTGGTCCACGATCTCGGCTCCGGCACGCTGGTCGATCTGGCGCGCTTCGGGCTGGCGCATGAGCCGACGGTGGCGGAAGCGGTCGCCGACGGCGCCGACCTTGTCACCTTCTCCGGCGACAAGCTGCTGGGCGGGCCGCAAGCCGGCTTCGTCGTCGGGCGCAAAGCGCTGCTGGCGCAAATCAACCGAAACCCGATGAAGCGCGCGCTGCGCGTGGACAAGGTCCGCATGGCTGCGCTGGAGGCGACGCTCCGGCTCTATCGCGATCCCGACCGGCTGGCGCAGCGCCTGCCTACAATCCGTCTGCTGGCGCGGCCGAAGGCCGAGATCGAGGCGCTGGCCGGCCGTGTTTTGCCGTTGCTCGAAGCAAGGCTCGGCGACTCTTATCCGGTGGAGATCATCGCGTGCGCCAGCCAGATCGGGTCGGGCGCCTTGCCGCTGGAGACGGTGCCCAGCGCCGGCATCGCCATCCGACCCGCGGCTTCGCGCGGGCAGGGCCGCGCGCTCACGACGCTCGCGGCGGCGCTGCGCAATCTGCCGGTTCCGGTCATTGGCCACATCGCGGAAGGGTCCCTCATCCTCGATCTGCGCTGCCTGGAGGATGAAGCAGGATTCGCCGACAATCTCAGGGCGCTCGATCTTGCGGAGGGGCAGAATGCCCGCGCCTGAACCGGCCGCACAGAGCAACAGCGTCGATATCGCCGACCGGCTGGTGGCGGCCTGCGAAGCGGCTGAGAGCGGCGACTATGCGCGGGCGCTGGAAATCTGGGGACCCTTGGCCCACGCGGGCGTGGCGCGGGCGCAGAGCAATGTCGGCGCTTGCTTCGCGAACGGCCTCGGCGTCGCGCCGGACGGAGCGCTCGCCATTCGTTGGCTGACCCTGGCGGCGGAGGCCGGCGATCCGATCGGCCAGCGCAATCTGGCGGCGCTCTATTTCAGGGACGAACTGGTCGAGATGGACCCGGTCGCCGCCGCGCGCTGGTATCGCGCCGCGGCCGAACAGGGCGACGCCGAATCCCAGGACATGCTGTCCTGGCTGCTGGTCGAAGGCGAGCTGCTGCCGCCGGACTACGAGGCGGCGCGACGCTGGGCGCTGGCCGCGGCGGCACAGGGCGTGGCATCCGCGATGACCCGTCTCGGCATGCTCTATCACAACGCGCTCGGCGTCGCGCGCGATTCGGCCGCTGCCGGCGATTGGTGGCGCAAGGCGGCGCTGCTGGGCGATGGCGACGGGCAGGCCATGCTGGGCGCAGCGCACCACATGGGAGCGGGCATCGCACGTGACCCAATTGCGGCGCTGAGCTGGCTGCTGCGCGCGCAACGCAGCGGCAGCAAGCTGGCCGAGCAGTTCCTGCCCGCGGCGCGCGCCGCCTGCACCGAGGCGCAGCGGTCGGAGGCGGAGCGCCGCGCCGCACGTTCATTGGCGGCGGAGGGCGCGGGATGATCGTGGGGACCGCCGGCCATATCGATCACGGCAAGACCGCGTTGGTGCGGGCGTTGACTGGAATCGATGCCGACCGGCTGCCGGAGGAGAAGGCGCGCGGCATCACGCTCGATCTCGGCTTCGCCTATTGGCCGCGGCCGGACGGCCAGATCATCGGCTTCATCGATGTGCCGGGCCATCAGAAGCTGGTCCACAACATGCTGGCCGGCGCGACCGGCATCGATCTGGTGCTGCTGGTGGTGGCCGCGGACGACGGCATCATGCCGCAGACCCGCGAGCATCTCGCGATCCTGGATCTGCTGGGCCTCAAGCGCGGCATCGTCGCGCTGGCCAAGGCGGACCTCGCCGACCAGGATCGCCGGCGCGACGTCGTCGCCGAGATCGAGGCCGCCCTGGCAGGGACCGGTCTGGAGGGCGCGGAGATCCTGCCGGTGTCCGCCGTCACGGGAGAAGGCGTCGATGCCCTGGCCGAACGTTTGGACGACCTGTGTCGCGCGACGGGGCGGCACGCGGCCGATGGCCGCTTCCGCCTCGCGGTGGACCGCTCATTTACCCTGGTCGGCACGGGAACGGTGGTGACCGGGACCGTCCTGTCGGGCCGCGTGGCGGTTGGCGATGCGGTGGTCATCAGTCCCACGGGACTCGAAGCGCGCGTGCGCTCGCTGCATGTGCAGAATCGGCCGGCCGAGCATGGCCAGGCCGGCGAACGGTGCGCGCTGGCGCTGGCGGGCGCGAACATCACGAAGGAGGCGATCGCCCGCGGCAACGTCGTGCTCGATCCGTCGCTGCATGCGCCGACCGGCCGCATCGATGCGCGGCTGCGGGTGCTGAGATCGGAGGCCAGGCCGGTCGGCCAGTGGATGCCGGTGCGATTCCATCACGGCGCGTCGGACTTGGCCGCGCGCCTCGTCGTCCTGCGCGACGAGCCGATCGGGCCGGGCGAGACCGACTTCGTCCAGATCGTGCTCGACACGCCGGTCGCCGCCGCGGTCGGCGACCGCTTCATCATCCGCGATACCTCGGCCACTCGCACCATCGGCGGCGGCGTGCTGGTGGATTTGCGCGCGCCGGAGCGCAAGCGCCGGACGCCGGAGCGCCGGGCGGAACTGCGCGCGCTGGATGCTTCGGATTCCGCCGCTGCGCTGGCGGGGGCGTTGGATGGGCCGCGCGGCTGTGTCGACCTCGATGCTTTCTTTCGCGACCGCGCCGCCGCCAGCGATGCGGCGAGTCGCGCGATCGAGCGCCACGGCCTCGTCCCGCTGTCCGGCGGACGGCAATCGATCGCGCTGCGGGCGGAGACCTGGCGGCGTTTCGGCGAGGCGGCGATCGCGGCGCTGGACAGCTTTCATGCCGAGCGGCCGGACCTTCAGGGCATGGGGCAGGAGCGGCTGAGATTGTCGCTCTTCCCGCGCTTGCCGGCGCCCTTGTTCGCCGCGGCGGTGCAGCGCCTGGTGACGGTGGGCACGGTGGTCGTGGATCGCGCCTGGTTGCGGCGGCCATATCACGAAGTGCGCATGACGCTGGAGGAGGAGCGGGTGTGGTCACGCGCGCGGCCCCTGCTCGATGAGCTCAACCGGTTCCGCCCGCCGCGCGTGCGTGATGTCGCGCGCGAGTTTGGGATCGACGAGAAGATAGTGCGGCGGGTGTTTCGCCTGGCGGCCCGGCGCGGCGAGGTGGACGAGGTCGCGCTGGATCATTTCTTCCTCGCCGAGACAGTCGCCGAAATGGCCGGCATTGCCATGGACGTCGCGCGCGATGCCGAGGGCGGCCGGTTCGGCGCCGCCGAGTTCCGCGACCGGCTGGAGAACGGGCGCAAGGTGGCGATCCAGATCCTGGAATATTTCGATCGCCAGGGCTTCACGATGCGGCGGGGCGATTGGCGTCGAATCAATCCCAATCGCACGGAGATGTTCGCCGCCCGTGCCGCTCCGGCTCGTGCAGGAGCAGACGAGAAAGCACAGCACTTTGGAGGAGATGCGTCCCCGGTGGGGCGTCCGGACTTCAAATCCGGGAAGGGTCGCGAGACGGTCCTTGGTGGGTTCGACTCCCACTCTCTTCCGCCAGCCTCGCACGGTGCGCGGCGATGAGCCCGTCGGCGCCATTCCTGGATTCACTGGAGGCCGCCGCCGGCGGCGCGTCCGCCGCCGAGTCCGCGTTCCGCAAGGAAGCGGCCGAGCGGATCAGGACACTCGAGCGCGAGCGCAGCTTTGCCTTTCGGCGCCTCAGCGTGATGCGGCCGATCGCCGACGCGGCGGGGCGGGCGGAAAGCGAAGAGCTATCGGTCGCCGGCAGTCTGGCGATCCTGCGCGCCAAGCTCGGCTGGGCCAGCGACAGCGAGGCCAGGGCGGCGGTCCTGGCCCAGTTCGTGCCGGTGGCGCAGGGCGTGTTCGCAAGCCTGCGGCCGCGACCGGAAGCCCCGGCGCCCGATGTCCTCGCGCTGCTGGCGGCGTTCGAGGCGTGGTACGAGGCGACGCATCGGGTGTCGTTCTGGATCCTGTTCGATCAACCAATGCCGGAGACGCCGCTTGTCGACTTTTGAAACAGACAACAGCTCGCCCGATTTCGACGCATGGATCGTCGAGGAATTCGCGGCGCGGGGCGCCTTCACCGCGCTGGTGATCTTGGTAGCGATTGGCGAGCGGTCCGTCACGCCGGTGTCCTCGACCTATCTCAATGTGATCGGGGCGGACATCGACTGGCTTGAGATCGCCGCCTTGTTCGCCGGCGCGGGCGTACATTGGGACGGCGCCTCGTTTTTTCCCGTGACCGCGTTGGATGGTGGACCGCTCGACGACGGCAGCGCGCGAATCGGGCTGCGCGCCATCGAGGCGCGCGTGAAAGCCGAGCGTCTCGCGCTCAATGACGGTTTCTTCTTCGACCGGCACGGTCGACGCATGATGGTCGAGGAGGTCGCCGCGGAATGACCGTCCGGGCCAGGCAGCGCCCATGATGCGAACAACGGGGATCCGCGCGGATATCGTTCTGCTCGGCGGTGGGCATGCCCATGTCCACGTGCTCAAGGCCTTTGCAATGCGGCCGGAGCCGGGCGTGCGCCTCACCTTGGTGACGCGCGACCTCGAGACGCCCTACTCCGGAATGCTGCCAGGCGTCATTGCCGGGCTCTACGAGGAGCACGAAGCTCACATCGACCTCGTTCGCTTCAGCGCCGTGACCGGCGCCAGGCTGATTCACGCCGAGGCCATCGGGCTCGATCGGGCGCGCAAGCGCGTATTGCTCGCCGGCCGGCCACCCATCGCCTACGACCTGCTGTCGATCGATGTCGGGATCACGCCCGCGCTGGCGCATATCGCGGGCGCGGCCAAGCATGGCATCGCGGTCAAGCCGATCGGATCGTTCCTCGGCAAGTTCGCCGCTCTGCGGGAGCGCTGCCGGGCGCCCGGCGGTCCGCGGCGTATCGCCGTGATCGGCGGGGGCGCGGGCGGTGTGGAATTGATCCTGTCGGTGCGCTCGCACTTGCTGGCCGATGCCAAGGTTGACGGGAGCGGCGCGGATCTCTCGTTTGCGCTGGTGAGCGACGGCGAGATCCTTCCGACGCACAATCCGAAAGTGCGCGACAGCTTTCGGCGGGCGCTCGCCGCCCGCGGGATCGCCCTGCATGAGCATCAACGCGCGCGCGCCGTAACGCCGCGCGCCATCGAGCTCGAAGGCGGGCATGCGATCGCGGCGGACGCCGTCCTGGTGACGACCGGGGCCGCGGCCCCGCCTTGGTTCCGTGAAACCGGTCTTGCCCTCGACAAGGACGGATTTCTAGCCGTTGGCCTCACGCTTCAATCGCTCAATGACCCGGATGTATTCGGCGCCGGCGATTGCGCGGCCCTGGTGGAGACGCCGCGGGAGAAGGCAGGCGTGTTCGCGGTGCGCGCCGGCCCACGGCTCGCCCGGAACCTGCGCCGGCGCGGGCGGGGTGACGCGCCGAGGTCCTGGCGGCCGCAGCGGCGGCATCTCGCACTGATCTCGACCGGTGAGCGCTACGCCGTCGCCTCGCGCGGACCGTTCAAGATCGAAGGCGCCTGGGTGTGGACCTGGAAGGATTGGATCGATCGCCGCTGGATGCGGATGTACCAGGACACCGGCGCGATGGTGGCGCGCATGCCCAAGGTCCGGCCGGATCATGCCGCTCTGGACGAGATGCGGTGTGGCGGCTGCGCGGCCAAGATCGGTCCTTTGCCGCTCTCGGGCGCCTTGTCCAGGCTCCCGCCGCCGATCGTCGATGGCGTGGTGGTGGGATTGGACGCGCCGGACGACGCGGCCGTTCTGGCGCCCCCGAAGTCCGGCTATCTGGTGCAGACGGTCGATTTCTTCCGCGCTTTCATCGACGACCCGTTCGCGTTTGGAGAGATCGCGGCCAACCATGCTCTGAACGATGTGTTCGCGATGGGCGGAGTCCCGCGCCACGCGCTTGCCACGGCGGTGGTTCCGGTCGGCGCCGCAGCAAAGGTCGAGGAGGAGCTGTTCCAGTTGCTGTCCGGCGCGCGCGCGTGCCTCGACCGCGAGGGCGTCGCCCTGGTTGGGGGGCATTCGAGCGAAGGGGCGGATCTGTCGCTCGGCCTTACCGTGACAGGCGAAGTCGCGCCGGATCGCATGCTACGCAAGGGCGGATTGCAGGCGGGCGACGCGCTCGTTCTGACCAGACCGGTGGGCACGGGAATCCTGTTCGCCGCCGCGATGCGCGGTCAGGCTGGCGCTGCATCGGTTGCGGCGGCGCTGGCCGAGATGCGCCGGTCCAACCGCGGCGCGGCCGCTATCCTTTCGAGACATCGTGCGACGGCGATGACCGATGTGAGCGGTTTCGGATTGGCCGGCCATCTCGGTGAAATGCTGACCGCGAGCAATGCCGATGCCGATCTCGATCTGCCTTCGATACCCATATACGGCGAGGTATTCGCCATGTCGCAAGAGGGCATGGCATCGACGCTCCTTCCCGAAAATCTCGCGCTCTCGAGGCTGTTGCGCGGCGATGTCGATGGCGCAACCAAGGCCATCCTGTTCGATCCGCAGACCTCCGGAGGCCTTCTTGCCGGCATTCCCGCAAACCGAGCAACCGACTGCGTGTCGGAGTTGCGATCGGCCGGCTATGCGCATTCCGTGATCGTCGGCCACGTCCGGCGTGCCGGCACTGACGGCGCAGCCGTATCTCTCTCCGTAACTGGTCGTCTCGCGGATCGCGCCGCCGATTTGCGCCCTTCAGGCGACGTGGCCGTGGCTCTCGCCATGTGAGAAGCCGCGGCGGCGAACCAGACAAACGCGCCGTTCATGACGGCGTCGTCGCAGGCTCACAGCCCGTCCGCGCCAACCGGCTTGCGCGCCTCGACTTGGGCGGCATGGCCGCCCGGGTCGGGTCGGGGCCACCCGTACCGACACGGAGCGCCACTCGGAGGGAGCAGACCTGCGCGGCGCCGGAAGTCGCCGCGCAGGCGGTTCCGCGGGGCGAGCCTGCCGGGAAGCTCATTGTTGTGCACTGCGACAGCGGTGCGTGGCGCCCGTGATCTGGGCTCGATCTGCATGAATCGCATGGCAGGATTGATGATATTTTGTATACCAGATGCCGAATTCCACTGGAAAAGCGGCAATGACAATGCCATATTAGAAGCACTGCAGCATTGCAGTTGTGCATTGCGGCATTATCACCGACCCAACAGCAGGAGAGCAAAATGCCCAGCTTCGATCTCGTTACCCTCGCCGTCCTGATCGTGGCGGTGGGCGGGATTGCGGCAGTGCTTGGGGAGATCCTGGCGAAGGACCCGCGCAGCTTGCTGGAGATCGCGACCGACTCCCGGCGCTTTGCCGAAGCCGTGGTGCAGAACGACACGCCCGGCGCGGCCCGCCGCTCGGTCGGGGTCGCCGCGCCTGCCGCCAACCTCAATCACCCGAAGCTTGCCGCCTGACGCGGCCTAAGGGGCAGAACGACGGCGCAGGGTTGCAGGGCCCGCTCGACCTACTTCACCAAGGTGACGGGGACCTTGCTGAGCTGCAGCACTTTGTAGGCGACGGAGCCCAGAATCATTCCGGCGACGCGGCCCAGTCCACGCGTGCCCATGACGATCTCTCCGCAATGCTTCTGCTCGGCGTAGCTGGCGATCGCTTCCGCCGCATCGCCGATCGCGACATGGGTCTCGTATCGGACGCCGGCCTTATCGAGCAGGGCCTTGGCCTGCGCCAGCGCCTTGTTCCCCTCCTCGAGATGGAAATCCTTCACGGTCGCGCTGTCGACAAAGCTGGTTGCGGCGTACGGCAGGGGCGGCTGTGCGTTCAGCAGATGGATCTCGATGCCATCGGCAGCCTTTGGCGCTTTGCCGATCATGAACTGGACGGCCGCGAGCGAACTGGACGAACCGTCAACCGGTAGAAGAATGCGCATTTGACTGGTGTTTCCTCTCTTGGTCCGGCGCCGCTGGAACGGGTCCGGCCACCGCAGGCGACTAGGACGCGAGGTCGAGTTTGCGGCGCCGGCGCGCGGCGATCACGCGCGAGAGAACGTGACCGACACCAATCACCACCACCGCGCCGGCGGCCGGTGCGATCCTGTGGAAGACCTGTTGCTCGGTGTCAAGCCAGCCGAGCATCGCCGGGTCGGTGACCATCACCTCGGCGGCGATCCATCCCAGCAATCCACCGCCTGCCAGGACCAGCAGCGGGAACCGCTCGAGAATTTTCAGGACCAGCGTACTGCCAAAAATGATGAGCGGCATGCTGATAGCCAGTCCGAGGACAAGCAGCAGCAGGCTGTCACGTGCCGCCGCGGCAATTGCGATAACGTTGTCGAGACTCATCACCGCGTCGGCGATCACGACGGTCCGAATGGCGGCGAACAGCGTCGCACCGCTCTTGCCGTCACCGTGATCGGCCTCGGCTTCGGGGATGATCAGCTTGACCGCAATCCAGAACAGCAGGCCGCCCCCGACCAGCTTCAGATAGGGAATCTTCAGCAGATAGACGACGCAGGTCGCAAAGATGATTCGCAGCACGATTGCCGCCAGGGACCCGAGGGAAATTCCCCATCGGCGCTGTGCGGGCGGCAAAGGCCTGCAGGCGAGGGCGATTGCCACCGCATTATCGCCGCTGAGCAGGATATTGATCCAAATGATCGTCAACAGTGCGATCAGGAACTGCTGATCCATTTTTTTTAACCCCCTGATTCGCCTGTATTCCGATCCGATTTTCGACCGTGCTTCGCGCGCAATCGTTCGGTCGTTGTGTTCTTATGCGTCATACAGTATGATAAATACCAGCGACACGGTTCCGCAAGCCCATGCTGTCGGGAACCGGTTAAGAAAATAAGGATGCCCGCCAGGCTTCGGTCGCTGCCGGCGAAGGCACTGGGAGGAGATAGCCAATGTTAGACGGATTGTCCGTTCGGACTCTGACTCCGGCAGTTCTGGCCGCTGCCGTGCTTGGTTTAACCTGCGTCAACGATGCTCAAGCTGAATGGAAGCCGACCAAAACGGTCGAGTTTGTGGTGCCGGCCGGCACCGGAGGCGGCGCCGACCAGATGGCCCGCATGATCCAGGGCATCATCCAGAAACACAATCTGATGGAACAGTCCGTGGTCGTCGTGAACAAGGCCGGCGGATCGGGTGGCGAGGGCTTCCTGGACGTCAAGGATTCGAAGGGCGATCCAAACAAGATCATCATAACCCTCTCGAGCCTGTTCACGACGCCGCTGGCCACCGGCATTCCCTTCAACTGGGAGGACATAACGCCAGTCGCGATGCTGGCGCTCGACGAGTTCGTCCTCTGGGTCAACGCGGACTCTCCGATCAAGACGGCACAAGAATATGTCGCCGCCGCCAAGGCAGCGAACGGCGAGTTCGCGATGGCCGGCACCGGCTCGAAACAGGAAGACCAGATCATCACCGTCGGCCTGGAGCAGGCAACTGGTATCAAGCTCAAATACATCTCCGAGAAGGGCGGCGGCGACGTCGCGAAGGCCCTGGTCGGCAATCATGTGCAGTCGACCGTAAACAATCCGATCGAGCAGGTATCGTTCTGGAAGGCGGGCAAGACCCGGGCGCTGTGCGTGTTCGACAGCAAGCGCATTGACCTGACCGAGAAGGTCACGCCCGACATGGCCTGGAGCGATATCCCGACCTGCAAGGAAGCGGGCCTGAACATCGAGTACACCATGCTCCGCGGCATTTTCATGCCCGCCGGCGTGGACCAGGACGCGGTCAATTATTACATCGACTTGTTCAAGAAGGTCCGCGAGACGCCCGAATGGAAGGATTTCATGGCCAAGGGCGCCTTCAACCAGACCTTCATGACGGGAGATGAATACAAGGCCTGGCTGAAGCAAGCGGCGGATTTGCACAAGGACCTGATGACCAAAGCCGGCTTTGTCGGCAACTGACGAGACACGAGGCTCCGGCGGAGACGCCGGGGCCTCGTTTCGTCGCTCGAGGACGCATCCTTCTTGCCGAACGGAGTGACTCCGGATGCAGCACAATGAAGAAGCGGATAAAGGCCTGGTGTCGAACAAGTCGGCCGACATCGTCGTCGCCTTGATCCTCATCGGTGTCGGCGCGCTGGTCGTGACCGACAGCTTGCGGCTCGGAATCGGTTGGGCCGATGACGGCCCGAAATCCGGCTATTTCCCGTTCTACACCGGCGTGGCGATCATCCTCGCGAGTCTTGGCACGATCGGCTTCACCGTGTTTGGTCGCGGCAAAGGAACCGGACAATTCGTCAGTCGTGGACAGCTGACGCACGTCCTCAAAGTCTTCGTTCCATCGGCGGTATATGTCCTTCTGATCGGCTTCATCGGCATCTACGTTGCAAGCGCGCTGTTCATCGCCGGCTTCATGCGGTGGATCGGCCGGTTCCGCTGGCACACGATAATCAGCGTCAGTATCGCGGTGCCGTTCGCTTTGTTCCTGATGTTTGAAATCTGGTTCAAGGTGCCGCTGCCGAAAGGACCGCTCGAGAGTCTGTTCGGCTACTGATCGGTCAATTCGGCGAATCGCCCTTCAGGGAGAGTTTGCGTGGAAGCACTGAGCTCGTTGATCGCTGGCTTCGGCGTCCTCGGCGACCCCATGAACATCATGTACATGTTCATCGGGATCACGCTGGGCGTTCTCATCGGCGTGCTGCCGGGGCTGGGTGGCGCCAACGGCGTTGCCATCCTTCTGCCGCTCACGTTCAGCATGTCGCCGACATCGGCGATCATCATGCTCTCCTGCATCTACTGGGGCGCGTTGTTCGGAGGCGCCATTACCTCCATCCTGTTCAACATTCCCGGCGAGCCGTGGTCCGTCGCCACCACGTTTGACGGCTATCCCATGGCGCAGCAAGGGCGCGCGGGCGAAGCGCTGACGGCTGCCTTCACATCGTCGTTCTTTGGTGCGTTGTTTGCCGTCATCGTCGTCACGTTCCTGGCGCCGGTGGTCGCGACCTTCGCGCTGGAGTTCGGCCCCGCCGAGCTGTTCGCGGTCCAGCTTCTGACCTTCTGCAGCTTCGTCGGCCTCGGCAAGGAGCCGCCGCTGAAGACGATCACGTCGATGATGCTCGGTTTCGCGCTCGCGGCCGTCGGCCAGGATCCAACGGCCGGCCAGTTGCGCATGACCTTCGGCTGGTACGAGCTGCTGCATGGTTTCAACTTCCTGATCGCGGTGATCGGGCTCTTCGGCATCGGCGAGATCCTGCTGACCATGGAGGAAGGCCTGGCTTTCAAGGGCCGGAGCGCGAAGATCAATCCGCGCGTCGTGCTGCAGACCTGGGCCACGCTGCCGAAATACTGGGTGACGGCATTGCGCGGCGCGATCGTCGGCTGCTGGATGGGCATTACGCCCGGCGGCGCCACGCCCGCCTCCTTCATGAGCTACGGCCTGGCCAAGCGCTTCTCCAAGCGCGGCCCGAATTTCGGCCATGGCGAGATCGAAGGCGTGGTGGCTCCGGAGACGGCGGCCCATGCCGCCGGCACCAGCGCATTGCTGCCGATGCTGACGTTGGGGATTCCGGGCTCGCCCACCGCCGCCGTGCTGCTGGGCGGCCTGCTCATCTGGGGTCTGGAGCCGGGCCCGATGCTGTTCGTCGAACAGCCCGACTTCGTCTGGGGCTTGATCGCCAGCATGTATATCGGAAACGTCGCCGGGCTTATCGTCGTGCTGACGACGGTGCCGGTATTCGCGGCGATTCTGCGCATTCCGTTCAGCATCATCGCTCCAGTCATCGTCACGGTATGCGCGATCGGCGCCTATACGGTGAACAATGCCTTGATCGACGTCACCTTCATGATGGCTTTCGGCATCATCGGATACGTCTTCAAGAAGCTGCAGTACCCGCTGGCGCCGCTGGTGCTGGCGCTGGTGCTTGGCGACATGGCCGAATCCAATTTCCGGAACGCCATGGTGCTGTCCAACGGCAGTCTATCGATCTTCTGGTCCAATGGCCTGGTCGGGTCGATCTGCGGCTTGGCCGTGCTCATGCTGGTTTGGCCGGCGATTTCGGCCGGCATCCGCCGGCTGCGGCCGGCCGCTTCGCATGGCCAGATTGCCGAATAGACGGGGCCGTCGCGAGAGCCGCGGGAGGGGCGCCGCCTGGCACAGGGGTAAGTGAATGGGAATGCACGTTGAGCGGTTGTTCAGGCGGAAACGCTTGTCGCCACTCTGGAGCCTGGTGTAAAGTATATCAGATGTTGGATGCACGCGGGCGCGTGGAAAGCGGAGTTGTGCTTTGACCGCCCTGGAAGGAGACAAGGAAACCGTGGAAGGGCAGCAGTTGAGTTCGCGGCCGACGCTTCGGGTCCAACCGCTCGATGTGGCGGTGAGTTTTCGCAATATGGCCTATGAGCGGCTCAAGAAGGCGATCACGGAGATGGATCTCTATGCCCATCCCAACGAGATCCGCCTGGACGAGCGGCAGCTGTCACAGGATCTTGCCGTCAGCCGCACGCCCGTGCGCGAGGCGATCACGCTGCTGGAACAGGAAGGCTTCGTGCGGTCCGTTCCGCGCCGCGGCGTCTTCGTCGTCAAGAAGACGAAGAAGGAAATCCTGGAAATGATCACGGTGTGGGCCGCGCTGGAAAGCATGTCGGCCCGGCTCGCCGCCGAGAATGCGACGGATCAGCAGCTGAAGAAGTTGAAGACGCTGTTCTCCGACTTCGAAAACGAAAAACCGGCCAATCACCTCAGCGAGTATTCGGACGCGAACATCGCTTTCCACCAAGCGATCATCCGATTGGGCGGCTGCGACCTGATCATCGACATGTCGGAGAACCTCTTCATCCACATGCGCGCCATTCGCAGGGTCACGATCGGCCAGGATAATCGCGCAGAGCGCTCGATCATCGATCACATGAACATCATCGAGGCCTTGTTCGCACGGGACGCGGACCGGGCGGAGCGCCTGGTGCGCGAACACACATTCGGGTTGCGCGCACATGTCGAAAAGCACGGAGACTTCTTGGGCTAGGGGCGGCGACTGGTCGTGTCATCGTCGTGGAGACCTGACGGGACCCCGATTCTGGCGACGCGGACTTTGTTGCATGAGTGGAAGAGTACGGCGGGAGGGACAGAATGGCTGAAGTTGCAGCCAAAGCCGAAGTATTGAAGACCGAGGCGGCATCTGAAGCAGGCGCGTCGCCGGCGTTGACCGACGGCTTTCACCTTGTCATCGATGCGCTCAAGCTGAACGGCATCAACACGATCTACAACGTGCCGGGCATCCCGATCACGGACCTGGGCCGTCTCGCCCAGGCCTCCGGAATACGGGTCATCTCGTTCCGCCACGAGCAGAACGCCGGCAACGCCGCCGCCATTGCCGGGTTCCTGAACAAGAACCCGGGCGTCTGCCTCACGGTGTCGGCGCCCGGCTTTCTCAACGGCCTGGTCGCGCTGGCCAACGCCACGACCAACTGCTTCCCGATGATCCTGATCTCCGGCTCGTCCGAGCGCGAGGTCGTCGACCTGCAGCAAGGCGACTACGAGGAGATGGACCAGCTCGCCATCGCCAAGCCGCTGTGCAAGGCGGCGTTCCGCGTGCTGCATGCCGCCGACATCGGCATCGGCGTGGCGCGCGCCATCCGCGCCGCCGCCTCCGGCCGCCCTGGCGGTGTCTATCTCGACCTGCCGGCGAAGTTGTTCGCGCAGGTGATCGATGCCGCTGCCGGCGAGAAATCCTTGGTGAAGGTCATAGACGCGGCCCCGGCGCAGATTCCGGCTCCGGCGGCGGTCAAACGCGCCCTCGATGTGCTGAAGGGCGCCAGGCGGCCGCTGATCATTCTCGGCAAAGGTGCCGCCTACGCCCAGGTCGACGACGCGATCCGCAATTTCGTCGAGAACAGCGGTGTTCCGTTCCTGCCGATGAGCATGGCCAAGGGCCTGCTGCCGGACACCCATCCGCTATGCGCGGGCGCGGCGCGTTCGCTGGTGCTGAAGGATTCGGATGTCGTGATGCTGATCGGCGCCCGCCTCAACTGGCTGCTCTCGCACGGCAAGGGCAAGAGCTGGGGCGACGCGCCGAGGAAGTTCATCCAGGTCGACATCGACCCGAAGGAGATGGACAGCAATGTCGAGATCGCGGCGCCCGTGGTCGGCGACATCGGCTCCTGCGTCCAAGCGTTGCTCGACGCGATGGGCGGCAAGTGGGACGCCGCGCCGGCCGAGTGGACCAGCGCCGTCAAGGCCAAGCGCGATGAGAACGTCGCCAAGATGGCGCCGCGCCTGATGAACAACCGCACGCCGATGGACTTCCACGGCGCGCTGGGGGCGCTTCGCACCGTCATCAAGGAACGGCCGGACGCGATCCTGGTCAATGAGGGCGCCAATACGCTCGACCTGGCCCGCGGCACCATCGACATGTACCAGCCGCGCAAACGCCTCGACGTCGGCACCTGGGGCGTCATGGGCGTCGGCATGGGT
>DASYRS010000234.1:0-9727 GCA_036004205.1 Dongiaceae bacterium | reverse complement strand
CCACCCCGGCGGCATCAAGGAAATCACCATGGGCAAGACCCTCGGTGGCAAGTTTCCCGAGCGCGCAATCGTGAAGGCGGTGGAGCGCATGGTGCCGCGCGGTCCGCTCGGCCGCCAGCAGATGAAGAACCTGCGCGTGTTCGCCGGTACGGACCATCCGCATGCCGCCCAGCAGCCCGAGACGCTGGATGTCGGCGCCATGAACCCAAAGAACAAGCGGAGCGCCTAACATGAGCAACGAAACCAGCCGCGTCACCGACCTGAAGGATCTGCGGGACCTCGGCACCGTCGCCAAGACGACGCAGCAGGCGGCCGCCGCCCCCAGGTACGAGCGCAAGGTCGACGCCCAGGGCCGCTCTTATGCGACCGGCAAGCGCAAGGACGCCATCGCCCGCGTCTGGATCAAGCCGGGTAACGGCAAGATCACCGTGAACGACCGCGACATCCTGGTCTATTTCGCCCGCCCGGTGCTGCGCATGATGATCAACCAGCCCTTCAGCGTCGTGAATCGCGCGGGCCAGTTCGACGTCGTTTGCACCGTGGTCGGCGGCGGTCTCTCCGGCCAGGCCGGCGCGGTCCGTCACGGCATCAGCCGGGCGCTGACCTTGTTCGAGCCGGACCTGCGGCCAGCCTTGAAGCAGGGCGGGTTCCTGACCCGCGACAGCCGCACGGTCGAGCGCAAGAAATACGGCCGCGCCAAGGCGCGCCGGAGCTTCCAGTTCTCGAAGCGCTAGGCGCTTCCAGAACCAGCAGCCAGCAAAGGCCGGGCATCGTCCCGGCCTTTGTCATTTCGGGTCGGTTGCGGGAGGAGCGCGGTGAACGAGACGGCGCGCTCTTCACGGCGAGGCGGATGACGCCGTAGAGTAATCAAACGCGTGCGTCCGACCATCCGGAGGCTCCCATGGCCGAGGTCCTGCTGTTTCATCACGCACAGGGGCTGACCCCCGGTGTGCGCGCGTTCGCCGACGACCTGCGGGCCGCCGGACACGTGATACACGCGCCCGACCTGTTCGACGGACGCACGTTCCAGAGCATCGACAGCGGTCTCGGCTATATCCGCGAGATCGGGTTCGATGAGATGCGGGAGCGCGGCGTGCGCGTCGCCGACGAATTGCCTCTCGGGCTGGTCTATGCCGGGTTCTCGTTCGGCGTGCTGCCGGCGCAGAAGCTTGCACAAACGCGGCCTGGAGCCCTCGGAGCCCTGCTCTTCTATTCCTGCCTCCCGATCAGCGGCGAATGGTCCTTCGGACCATGGCCGGACGGCGTCCCGGTCCAGATCCATGGCATGGACAACGACCCAATCTTCGTCGGCGAGGGCGACATCGATGCCGCCCGCGAGATCGTCGAGAAGGTCGAGGGCGCGGAGCTTTTCCTGTACCGCGGCGACCAGCACTACTTTGCCGACAGCTCGCTCCCGTCATACGACGCTGATGCGACCGCGCTGCTCACCCGGCGGGTGCTTGAGTTCCTGAACCGCGTGTAATCGAGGCCTTTGTCATTTCGGACGGTTTGCGGCACAGTCGTAGCATGGAGCAGACGCAACGCATCTGGGTCAGCGACGCCGATTGCCGCCTGGAGGACTTCCGGCGGCTCGTGGAGCGCCACACGCGCCTCGCGGACTATCCGATGGCGAGCGCGGTCCACTCGAACGTGCTGACCTACGAAGGCAGCGATGTTCGCCTCGCCGGCGGCGCCCCCGAGCGCCGCAAGGCGATGCTGGCCGAATGGGCGAGGGCCATGATGGATGGCCCCGGCATCCTGCTATTCAAGAATGCTTTTCCCGATCCGGCCGTGGTCGATGCGGCGACTGACCGTTTCGCTCAGATGATCGAGGAGCAGCGCGCCGCCAATGCCAATGCCGGCGATCATTTCGCCAAGCCCGGCGCCAACGACCGGATCTGGAACGCGCTCGAAAAGCTCTGCCTGCGCGACCCGGAATGTTTCGCGCGCTACTACGGCAATGCGGTGATCGCGCTGATCAGCGAAGCCTGGCTCGGCCCCTGCTACCAGGTCACCTCGCAGATCAACGTGGTCAATCCGGGCGGCGCGGCGCAATCGCCGCATCGCGACTACCATATGGGATTCCAAACGGCGGACGCGCTGGCGCAGTTCCCCATCCATGCGCATCGCCTGTCGCCGGTGCTGACCTTGCAGGGTGCGATCGCCCATTGCGACATGCCGTTGGAAACCGGGCCGACGCTCTATCTGCCGTTCTCCCAGACCTATGAGCTTGGCTATCTCGCCTGGCGGCGCCCCGAGTTCATCGAGTATTTCGACCGCCATCGCATCCAGTTGCCGCTCGCGAAGGGTGACGCGGTGTTCTTCAATCCGGCCTTGTTCCACGCGGCGGGCAGCAACCGCAGCCGGGACGTGAAGCGCATGGCGAACCTGCTGCAGATTTCCTCCGCCTATGGCCGGGCGATGGAAAGCGTTGATCGCGCGCGCATGAGCGCCGCGCTTTATCCGGCGTTGCTGGCTCTTGGCAACGAACTTGGCCCCGAGGAGTCGGCCAACGTCGTCGCGGCTTGCGCGGAGGGATACTCATTTCCCACCAACCTCGACCGCGATCCGCCGCTCGACGGTCTTGCGCCGGAAACCCAGGCGCAGCTCATGCTAAAGGCGCTGGCGGAGAAATGGCCGGCGGACGCCTTCAACGAAGCGCTGGAAAAGCAGAGCTGGCGGCGCCTGGCCTAGCGACCGAGCCGTTTGACGGCTTTGACGATCTTGCGGATCAGTCCGCGCACGCCGCGCTTGCGGCGCTGCTTTTCCAGCTTTCGCCGCTGGCGCTCGGCCCGCTGGGCGCGTTGCTCGGCCTGGCGCGCCTCCCGCTCCGCGCGTTGCCTGCGCTGGATCTCGGCCCGCTGCTGTTTGGCCGCGACGACTGCCGGGCTGTGAAATTCGAACACGAGATAAGTCGCCGGAATGTTCCCGACATTCCGCATGCCGTGCAACTCGCCGGCGGAGTAATAGACAATTCCAAGGGCAGTGACCCGCTCGCCGACGGTCTCCACCTCGCCCGACAGCACGACGATGGCGACGTCATAGGCATCGGCGTGCGGCTCGTAGCCGGCGCCCGGCTGCAGAATCGTCAGATGCGCATGCAGCTTGCCCAGGCAGTGCGTCGCCTGCTGGAACAACAGGGTCTGCACGATCGGCTTCGGATTGTCCGGAACAGCGGAGATATCGTAGTCGAACACGCTGGCCAGCAGCGGTGTAGCCGTATCCGCCCGGCCGGCATGCCATTTGAACATCAGGTACGTCGTCGGCGTGGCGCTCACATTGTGGATCGTGTGATGCTGCGTCGACGGGTAGTAGCTGAGCATGCCGGGCCGCAAACGAAGCCGCCGGCTGCCCGTACTTTGCGGGTCGTCCGCAATCTCGATCTCGACCTCGCCATCCAGGACGATCAGCACTTCCTCCTCGGGGTGGATATGCGGCGGATGCGGGTGGTGACCGGGGCTTAGCACGGAGATATGGCAAGACATCCGCTCGAACGTGCGGGTCGGCCCGCGAAACTGGCTGTAGACCGCCCAGCGTTTCACCGGGTCTTCCGCCAGCGGCAGCGTGACGGAACGGGCGAGCGTGGTGATCATCGGCATGCCCTTCGATGGGAAAGGCGGCGGCGGGGGCACCAGCCGGTTGGCCGAATTGCGCCCGGTGCCGCTGACCAGGATCGCCGGCACGCGCGGGCTTGCCGCGAACTGGAGCGGCCATCCGTATGCCGACGCCATCGGCATCGGTATAGGCGTGTCGACCGAGGCGTATTGCAGCAGCAGCGCGGCGCGGGTACCCAGCGTTGAATCGTTGCGGCTCGAGTGCCAGGCCCGGCCGTCGAACAGCACGACCTCGCCGTCTTGCGCGTCGGACCGCACGATGCGCGCGGCGGGATCGATGGCCTGAGCGATCTCCGCAATGCGTTCGTCGCTGACGGTCTTGCGGTCTTCCTGCAGATTGGCCATCACCTCCTGCACGCAGCGGCCGAAAAGGTGCGAGCCCGTGACGAACCAGAGGCCCGAGTTCTTGCTGGTATTGCGAATGCCGATCCACGCGCTGATGACGCGGCAGCCGGGATCGGCGCTTTCCATGTCGGTGTGCCAGGGATGGCGGGTGCCCGGGCGCCGGCTCGTAACGCCCGCGCCCCACAGGACGATATCCTCGCCCAGCAGCGGGCGCAGCAGCGCGATCAGCCGCGGCTTGGCGGCGATCTCATAGATTTCACGGTCGGCCGGCGCATGACCTTTCCACCAATCGAGCGGGGGAGGCCGGTCCGGCGCGTTGAGATGCTCGTCGAGCGCGGCGCACTCCGCTGGCGACAGCATCGGGATCGGGCTGGAGAATCCGAGCTGCCTGATATCGTCGGCGGTCCGGGCCTCCGGATCCGGTACGCTGGCTTCTGCTCTCGCGGCGATCGACATGGTCAGGCCGGGGCGACGCCGAACAGAGCGGCGTGGAAATGGAAGACGAGCGCGAAGACCAGCAGCCCCACGATCGCGCCCATCAGGTCGGCCTTGAGGCTGCCGGGGCCACTGCCCAGGCGCTTGCCTCGCCTCTCCGCCGACGGGATCGCGAACACCGCCCACAGCGCAAAGGCGCCGAACAGGACGTTCGACGCCAGGTCGCCATTGGCCAGCAGATGCAGCGCCGCCCAGATCAGCACGCCGGCCAGCATCGGATGGCGCACCACGCGGCGGATGCGGCCGGGGACGTTGGCGACCGCGACCAGGACGAAGGCGATGGCCATGGCGGCGGGCAGGAACGCGCGCGCGGTCTGCGACGGGGTGAAAATCTGCTCTGGCGGCACTTGGCCATAGCCGACGCCGGTCAGTATCAGGCCGGCGACCGACACCACCGAAAACAGGATTTTGTAGCCGTTTTCGCCCAGCCGCGCGGCCAGGGCCCCGCGCAGCCCGGCAAAGGCGGGCACCACGTGAATGCCGATAAACAGCACAAGACCCCCAATCAGCAGCGCCACAAAACCCCCTCGGGCGGTAAGGCTCGAATTCCAGTAGAGTAGGGCGGTGCCCGGCACTTGCCAACCAGCCCTGCAACAATGATTTCTGTTGTCCCCGGCCCCCGCTTTCGCTAGCACTCCACCGGAACGGCAACCTCCTTTCGAGGTCGGAGATGGCGAGCAACAAGCTTCGGGTCGCGATCCTGGGCGCCAGCGGCTATACGGGCGCCGAACTGGTGCGCCTGCTGTCGCGCCACCCGCATGTCGCGATCGTTGCGCTGACCGCCGACCGGCAGGCCGGCAAGCCGGCCGCGGAGGTCTTTCCGCATCTTCAGCTCCACGCCTTCCCGACCCTGGCGAAGATCGACGACGTCGATTGGGGCGGGGTGGATTTCGTGTTCTGCTGCCTGCCGCACGGCCTCACGCAAGAGGTCGTCGCCAAGCTGCCGCGCCACCTCAAGATCGTCGATCTGTCGGCGGATTTCCGGCTGTTCGACGTCGATACCTACGCAACCTGGTACGGCCACGAGCATCACGCCCCGGATCTGCAGAAGGAAGCGGTCTACGGCCTGACGGAGATCAACCGCGATGCCGTGCGCACGGCGCGGCTGGTCGCCAACCCCGGCTGCTATCCGACCGCTGCGCAACTGCCGCTGATTCCGCTGCTGGCGGACAGGCTGATCGACGCCGACGACATCATCATCGATGCCAAGTCCGGCGTTACCGGCGCCGGCCGCGATGCAAAGCTGGGCAGCCTCTATTCCGAAGTCACCGAAGGCATCCACGCCTACGGCGTCGCCAGCCACCGCCACGCGCCGGAGATCGAGCAGGGCCTGTCGGAAGCGGCCGGCCGCTCGATCATCGTCAACTTCACGCCGCATTTGATGCCGATGAGCCGCGGCATCCTCGCCACCATCTATGTGAAGATGGCGCCGGGCGTCACCGTCGAGCGCCTGCGCGCCGCGCTCGCCGAGCGCTATCGCGACGAGTATTTCGTGCGCGTCCTGCCGAACGGCACGGTGCCCGCGACCCGTCACGTGCGCGGCAGCAACTTCTGCATCATGTCGGTGCATGCCGACCGCGTGCCGAACCGCGCCATCGTGATGGCGGTCGAGGACAACCTGGTGAAGGGCGCGTCCGGCCAGGCGGTGCAGAACATGAACGTGATGGCCGGCTTCCCGGAAGAGACGGCGCTCGAGCAGCTGCCGCTGTTCCCGTAGGACACCCGATGCCTGCCGTCATCCGCGCCCATCACGGCGTCACGCCCAGCATCGCGCCCAGCGCGTTCATCGCGGAAACCGCTGTGGTGATCGGCGACGTGACGATCGGAGAACAGGCGTCGATCTGGTACGGCTGCGTGTTGCGCGGCGACGGCAACACGATCCGCGTCGGCGCGCGCACCAACATCCAGGACGGCACGATCGTCCACGTCAATCACGAGCGGGAAGGGACGGCCGGCACCCGGTGCATCATCGGCGCCGATATCACGATCGGCCATATGGCGCTGATCCATGCCTGCACGCTGGAAGACGGCTGCTTCGTCGGCATGAAGGCCTGCGTGATGGACGGCGCGGTCGTCGAGTCCGGCGCCATGGTGGCGGCCGGCGCGCTGGTGACGCCGGGCAAGCGCGTGAAGCGGGGCGAGCTGTGGGCCGGCAGCCCGGCCAAGCTGATGCGCAAATTGTCGGAGGCGGAGCTGAACTACTTCAGCTACACGGTCGAGCACTACGTGGAGCAGGCGGCGAGCTATCTCAAAGGCTGATTGGCCGGATCGATATTGAAGACGATCTCGGTCACGAATTTGCGCGCCAGCACGTCCACCAGGCTTCCGGGGTTGTTGGCGGTGAAGACGAAGGCTTTCGGGCCGCCGATCACTTCCCGCTTGAAGTATTCATAGATGCTCTGGTCGTGACCCAAGGTCACGCCATTGATCGTCATGCCCTGGGCCACCATGCGGTCCCGTGCGGGCTGCGCGCCCTCGCCGACATTGTCGATGCCGTTGCCGACGATATTGATGATCCGATGGCTGGTGGCGAAGGGCGCGGCGCGCAGCATCTCTCCGCCATAGTCGATGGCGCCGGAGAGGTCGGTCAGGGCGCCGAGCTTCATGACCACGTCCGACCCGAGGATGAAGTGCAGGCGGTCGGAGAGCTCCCGCGAAACCGCCAGCGCGTCCTGTTGCGAGGCGATCAGGCGCCAGGTGACCAGGACCGGATAGTTGCCGTCGGCCCATACGAAGACCGCGAAGCCTATGCGCCCGTAGTTGCCGCGCTGGATCGCGGCGATGATCTCCGGCGAGCGGATCGCCATCGCGATGCCGTCGACCTGGATCTGCGCGTCGCGCGCCTCGATCGAGCCGGAGAGGTCAAGGCCGGTGACAATGTTGACGTCCGTCCACACGTCGTCCGCTGGCGCGACGCGGCCAACGAAGAGGGCGCAGCCAAACAGAAAAATGGCGAGCAGGCGATGCACAGCCCATAGCTTCGGCCGCGCCGTCCAATCGCGTCAAGCGGGATTCTGAACCCGCGTTACAGCCGGTCGGGCCTTACGTCCGGCTGAAGGTGGAGCGCGATCTCGGAAACGAACTTGAGCGCGAACACCTGGACCAGCGTTTCCGCCTTGTCGGCCGACAGCACGAAGGCCGTGCGTCCGCCGATCACCTGCTGGCGATAATAGGCGAGCACCGCCGGATCGCCGCCGACCACCACGCCGTTGATGGTGGCGCCGCGCGCCAACAGTTCGGCCCGGGCACGCTGGGGGTCTTCGCCCACATTGTCCTCGCCATTGCCGATGATGTTGACGACCGTACGGTTGGTGGCATAGGGCGCTTGCTGAAGCATCTGGGAGGCATGTTCGATCGCCCCCGACAGATTGGTCAGCGTGCCGACGGAGCGCGACGAGCTTTCGAGGATGGATTGCAAACGCGACGCGATCTCTTTCGAGGCGGCCTCGGCATCCTCCGGCGAGCTGATCGTCCGCCACGAGACGAGCTCGGGATACTCGCCATCCGCCCAGATGAATACGGAGAAGCCGATGCGGCCGTACCGTCCATGCTGGATGGCAGCCAGAATCGCGGGCGACCGGATGGCCTGCGCCATGCCGTCGATCTGGAGCATCGTTTCCTGGGCATTGATGGAACTCGAGACATCGAGGCCGGTGATGATGTTGGCATCGGTGCTCAGTTCATCGGCGACCGCCACTCGAAAGCAGCTGAGTGCGCCGCAGAGAGCAAGAAGTGCGAGTCGTGTACATCGAACCATGTCTTACCTCCAGTCGCCGACTGGCCGGCGACCGCCGAAGCAACGATTGCTACACCTCCCTTTGAGCAAAGCTTATGCCAAACAGCCTTAATGAGCCGTTAAGCGCACGTCCTTGTCCGTAACGCCCGGTTTCGACACAACGATTGAGCAGGCGTGCTTGTTCCGAGCGAACGCAATGATCGCATTTTCGACGCCGAGTCGGCGACCGCTTCGACGGAAAATGCCCTGGGCACTGCTGATTTCACACGGGGGAGTGGCTGTCTTGCCTCGCATCCGCAGCCCGTGCGTTCACTCCTGGCGAGGCCACGTTCCGCAGTGTCCCTTCCACCGCGCCGCCCAGCGCGGGCGCGGTCGCTGCCGAGATGGAGTGAGCCCGCGACCAGCGCTGAAGCGCCGACCGCACCGGGCCTGCGACACCATACGGCCGGTCGCAGGCCGGTATCAGGCGCTTCTGATTTCACGCAGGAAGTCGCTGACCTTGCCCTGCACTTGCGCCGACCGGTCGGCCAGCTTGGCGACCGCGCCGAGCATGCCCTTGGCCGCGCCGCCGGTTTCGGTCGCCGCCTGGGAGACGTGCCCGATGCTGGTGCTGACCGACTGGGTGCCGCTCGAAGCGCCCTCGACATTGCGGGCGATCTCGCGGGTGGCGGAATCCTGCTGCTCGATTGCGGCGGCAATGGCGGAGGCGATCTGGTTGATCTCTCCGACGATGTTTGAAATGCCCTGGATCGCGTCGACCGCGGTCTTGGTTTCGCCCTGAATGGCTGCAACCTGCTGGGCGATCTCCTCTGTCGCGTGCGCGGTCTGGTTGGCGAGGTTCTTCACTTCGCTGGCGACCACCGCGAAGCCCTTGCCCGCTTCGCCGGCGCGGGCGGCTTCGATGGTCGCGTTCAGCGCCAGCAGATTGGTCTGCTCGGCGATATCGGTGATCAGCTTGACCACGTCGCCTACTTTTTGGGCGGCGTCGGCGAGTCCCTGGATCTGTTTGTCTGTTTCGCTGGCACGCGCGGCCGCGCGTGCCGCGATCTCGGACGAGCGCTCCGTCTGACGGCCGATCTCGCCGACCGATGCAACCAGCTCCTCGGTCGCGCTGGCGACGGAGTTGACGTTGCTGCCGGCCGATTGCGAGGCCGAGTTGGCGGCCTTGGCTTCGGTTTCGGTCTGGCGCGCCGCGTCCGACATGGTCTGGGCCGACCGGCGCAGCTCGCTCATGACGTCTTCGAAACCCTTGAGCAGGCCGGTGATGGTTTGATCGAAGTCGTGGCACACGGCCTCCATCCGATCACCGCGCTCGGCGCGCGCCGCGGCCTCGGCCTGCTGCTGCTCGGCCAGGTCGTCGGCCCGGCTGAGGCTTTCCTTGAACGAGGCGAGGGCATTGTACATCTGGCCGATCTCGTCCGTGCGGGTGGTCGCGTGGATCTCGATCGCGCGTTCGCCGCCGGCCATGCGGCCCATGATCGCGGTCACCGCCTTCACCGGGCGCGATACGGAGCGGGCGACCAGGAGGTTGAACGCG